>CAIYDT010000173.1 GCA_903924985.1 uncultured Acetobacteraceae bacterium | reverse complement strand
TTGGGAATCGGGCGGCGGCAACGACATGGGAAGCTTGACTCATGCCGCGACTCGCGTGTCAACCGTCGATCAGCGATCGACTACCTGGGCAGTTACTAACCTTTTTGATCTTCGGGCGATACATATTTTTAATAGAAGTATGTCGGCTGCTCACCGTCCAGGAGAGCGGTTTGTGGTTTATAAATTAGATTACGGGTGCTACGTTGACCTAACAAATACGGATAAGTTTCCATCTGGTTTTTTGCTACAGGGGGATGCCTCTTTTTCGGTGGACTTCGACGTTCCTGATGACGATGCACGATCCTATCGACGCGCCATACTCGACCTCAGCGAATTTTACCAAGCCGAAGACAAAATGTCCTCGACGGGTCTTAATTAGCAAACGTATGTTACAGTGCAGCTAGGCATTGCACCAATTCTTTGGGCTAGCCACGATGTTTCAATGCCGTTTGGCCTTATATCATGGCGGATCGCTCAAGGCAGTAGTGCAGTGCCAAGCAGCACGGTGCACTACCCTTGCTAAAACTCGGCCCCGGTCACCAAACCCACCGCTGCCAACCGGCGCTCCGAGTCTGTCTTTGCGAGGCGATCGCCCTCAAGCCCGCCGCTGCGCGGCCCCCAAGCGGGGCTGCGGGGCTTGACCGCGCTCCCCCCGCTAAGCGATCGGCAACGATGCCGTTCAGGGCGAACTATGCAGCTCCATCAGCCACGCCACTTGCCTAAGCAAACTGTAGGGTGAAGTTCCATTTGGAACTGTACCACTTCTCTGGTCAACTGCGATGGTGCAAATCCAAGGACGCATCGCATAGCTTCCTACCCCAACAACCGCGCCGCCAATCCTTTCGCTTCCAGCAATTCCACCGCCCGCCGGTCGAACGAGACGAACGCCTCGCCGCCCAGCCAGTTGCCCTCGAACGCGATCACCCCATCGGCGAAATCCCCGCCGGCTTCCAGCATCGCCAGCCCCGTCTCCGCCGCCGGCCGGTTCACCGCCACGCCGGCGGTGCCGATCAGCCGTCCCACGGCACGGGCCATGTCCACGGCAGGGACCTTATAGCCCCGCGCCAGCACTCAAACGAGTTGGCACAGCGCCGGTAATGCCAGCGCGATTACCTCCGCCGCCGCCAGTTCGGCCTGCGGCTGTGCCAAGCCGATTTTGGCCGATCGCGGAAGAAAAGCTGCCAACCAACACTCCATCAAGGTAGGTGGCGCTCGATATCCATCGCCACGTGAAGCACGCGCGCGATGGTGAGGCGGTCGGCGGCCGCATCCAAATGCACGATCAGATAATGCGACCGGACGCGCAGGATGCGGAACGGGCCCTTCAGCAGCCTCGCGCGGAGCGGGTCTGCGCTCAGCCGCTGCGCGGCCTCCCGCAAATCCACCAGATAATGCTGGGCAGCCTCGCGGCCCCATCGTTCGACGGAATACCGCCGCAAATCCTGCAACTCGCGTTTGGCGAGGTTGGACCAGGCAAGCTTCACTCGCTTGTCCGCGAATCCTCGACAAAGGCGTCGATGTCGAAATCATCGTCGACGCCGCTGGCCATTCCTTCCTCGCCGAGCGCGGCAAGCCGGTCGACGACGCGCGCATCCTCCGCCAGGCGCCGAAGGCCCGCGCGGCACGCCTCCGACAGATTCTCGAAGCGCCCGTCCGCGACCAGCCGCAAGCCGATCTTCTTGGCCGACCCCAAACTCACACTCGCCAGACCATCGCGCGCCGCAGCCATGCCGATCTCCAGTCCCTACAAGACAAATGTAGCACGAAGATCGCCCGATGCCAGAGCCAGCGAGAGTAGGATGGGTGAGCGAAGCGTTACCCATCACCTCGCCGACACCCCAACCGCCGGTGAGTGGACCGACCGGTCGCTCCGCGCCCGCTCCGGTGCGTGACAGTGATCGGCGCGCGGCTCTCCACGGCCTCGTCCATATAACCGGCAAGGTTTTGGCGAAGGTCGGTATAGGTCACGCTGGTCATAACGCCCGTAATCCCTGCTCCAGGCCGGATGGATCTTTCACATCAAGCCAACATGTGCGGCTAGCTTTAAAATTCAGACTTGCTAGGGCGCCACCCCCGGCAGGAACTTGAACGCCGCCGCATCCTTGAAACTGTCGTTCACCTCGCCCGAGAACACCTCGCCGTTCTGGATCGTCAGCTTCCGCACCGGCGCCCCTGGCTTCAAATTGAGCTTCTGCAGCGAAACCCAGAACGTGTCCGGACGCGTCGCGGAATCGAAATAATAGATCAGGTTCCGCTGGTCCGACACCGTCCGCCAGATCGTCGAGGAGATGTTCGGCTGGTCCGGCGTCGTGATCCCCAGCGGCACGCTCACCGCGCGCTGCACGCTCATCACGCTCGCCACCGCCTGATAGGCGAAGGACTGGAACGGCACGCCCTTGATGTAGTTCGGATCCACCTTGCGCGGGATCGCCCCGAGCAGGAACGACGCGCGCGCGAACCGGTCCGCGGCCCGGTTGGTCCCGGGCAGGAACACCAGCCCGCCGATCTCCTTCCAATAGGCGTTCAGGGCCAGTTGCTGATCGTACACCGGGGAATTCGTCATCACCACGTACTGCTTGCCGTGATGGATCACCAGCTTGCCGTCCACATACTCGAAGATCGCGGAATCGCCGGTTGCATCGGAAATGGACAGATGCAGCGCCGCATCCGAACCGTTCGGCAACGCCGGTGCCAGCATGTTGAACGGCTCGGCCCGCAGGCCCGTCACCGCCTCGTCCACCGTCGCGTAATTGTCCAGCACATACTGCGCCCACGCCGCGATCGACAGGAACGGCCGCCCCTCCACCGCCTTCGGATAC
>CAIYDT010000172.1 GCA_903924985.1 uncultured Acetobacteraceae bacterium | reverse complement strand
CCGGCTGTTCCGGCGGTGCGGACGCGGCTTGCAGCGACGCACTCGCCGCGGCCGGCGCGGGTGGCTTCACGGGCGGCGGCAGTGTCCCAGCCCCGAACAGCGCCGGTGAGGCATTCGGCGACGACGGATCGGGCAGCGGATTGGCGGCACTGCTGTATTGCGCATTCTCCCGGTCGGCGACCAATCCCTGCGTCAGCCGCTTCATCGCCTCCCGGTCCGGGGGCGTCGGCTTTGCGGGTATCGAACCGAGGTTCGGTTCGGCGTCGTTCGAACCCGGCGGCGGCGGCCGTTGTTCGGCGATTTTGCCGCCTTCGAGGTCGTGCCACCAGTTGACCGGATTGATCGACGACAAGGTCGAACAACCCGTGAGCAGCAGTGCCAAGGCCGGCGGCACGGCGCGCGCGCACCAACTCTGCAATAACCGGCCTTGAACGCATACCCGAGCGCCCTTAGGTTCCGCCCGTCTCTCGCTGATCAGCATCTGTCGGATCCGCTCCACGCTTTGCGCGGCCTGTGTAGCCGCTGGGTGGGCCGACGCAAAGGATAGCCGCATGGCCAAAACCGAAAACCCGACGCAGCCCCCCGACATGCCGGCCTTTAAGCTCCCCGACCCCGAGGTCGTGAGCCGCACGATGGCCGATGTGGCGGAGCGGTCGCAGCGACTCGTGGGGGATTGGTTGAAGCGCCAGGCGGACGGGGAAAAGGGCGACGGTGCGGCCGACACCATGAACATCGGGCGCGCCTTCCTGGAAATGACGGCCAGGCTGATGGCCGATCCGGCGCAGTTGCTGAAGGCCCAGATGGGGTTTTGGCAGGACACCATGACCCTCTGGCAGAACACCACCCGTCGGATCATGGGTATGGACGCGCCCGAGGTCATCGACGCCCCCGGCACCGACCGCCGCTTCAAGGACGACGCGTGGAAGGACAATGAGGTCTTCGACTTCATCAAGCAGTCTTATTTGCTGTCCGCCCGCTACGTGCAGGACACCGTCAGCCATGTGGAGGGGTTGGACCCCAAGACCGCGCAGAAAGTCGATTTCTACACCCGCCAGTTCATCGATGCGATGAGCCCCAGCAACTTCGTGATGACCAACCCGGAAGTGCTGCGCAAAACCGCCGAAACCGGCGGCGAGAACCTGCTGAAGGGCCTGAACAACCTGTTGGGCGACCTGGAGCGCGGCAAGGGCCAGCTCCGCATCAAGATGACCGACACCGACGCGTTTTCGGTCGGCGGCAATATCGGCGTGTCGCCGGGCAAGGTCGTGTTTCAGAACGACCTGATGCAGCTGATCCAGTACAACCCGACCACCGAGAAGGTGCTGAAGCGGCCGCTGCTGATCGGCCCGCCCTGGATCAACAAGTTCTACATCCTGGACCTCCGCCCCCGAAACAGTTTTGTCAGATGGGCGGTGTCGCAGGGGCACACCGTGTTCGTGATCTCCTGGGTCAACCCGGACGAGAAGCTCGCGGAAAAGAACTTCGAAGACTACATGCGGGAAGGCTACCTCGCCGCGCTGGACGCGATCGAGGCGGCGACCGGCGAAAAGGAAGTCAACGCCATTGGCTACTGCCTGGGCGGCACGCTGCTGGCCTCCACCCTGGCCTATATGGCGGTGAAGGGCGACGACCGCATCAAAACCGCCACCTTCTTCGTCACCATGATGGATTTCGCGGAAGCCGGCGAACTGGGCGTGTTCATCGATGAGGAACAGCTCCAGGCGCTGGAAGAGAAAATGAACAAGCGCGGCTACCTCGAAGGCAGCGAGATGTCCACGACGTTCAACATGCTGCGGGCCAACGACCTGATCTGGTCGTTCGTGGTGAACAATTATTTGCTGGGCAACGACCCGTTCCCGTTCGACCTGCTGTACTGGAACGCCGACTCCACCCGCATGCCGGCGAAGATGCACAGTTTTTACCTGCGCAACATGTACCAGGCCAACCTGCTGCGCGAACCCGGCGGAATCGAGCTGTCCGGCGTGCCGATCGACCTGGGGAAAATCAAAACCCCGTCCTATTTCCTGTCGACCCGCGAAGACCACATCGCGCCCTGGAAATCCACCTACCAGGGAACCCAACTGCTGGGTGGCAAGAAACGCTTTGTCCTCGCGGCCTCCGGCCACATCGCCGGCGTGGTGAATCCGCCGGACGGTGGCAAATACAACCACTGGATCAACGAATCCCTGCCGCCCGATCCGGATGCCTGGCTGGCCGGCGCCACCGAACTGGCTGGGTCCTGGTGGCCGGATTGGCACCGCTGGATCCTCGCGCATGGCAAGGCGCAGGTCCCCGCTCGGACACCCGGCGACGGCAAGCTGCCGGCGCTGGAGGATGCACCGGGGCGCTACGTGAAGGTGCGGCTGACCTAAGGGCCGCTACCCCACCGAACGAAGGCTCGTCCGGAACCGCGCCGCCAGTTCGCGGTAAACCCGAGCATTGCGGGCGAACTTCTCCAGTTCCGCATCGTCCATGACGCGGCGCAGCTTGGCGGGCGCGCCGGTCCACAGCTCGTTCGGGCCGATGACTTTTCCCGGCGTCAGCAGCCCGCCGGCGCCGAGCATGCCGCCTTCCTCGATAACGGCGCCGTCCAGGACGGTGGCGCCGATCCCCACGAAGGCGCGGTTTTTCAGGGTGCAGGCGTGGATGACGGCGTTGTGGCCGACGGTGACATCATCGCCGATATGGGTATCCATGCCGTCGGAGTCGACATGGATGACCGTGCCGTCCTGGATATTGGTGCGGGCGCCGATGCGGACGAAGCCCATGTCGCCGCGCACCAGGCAGTGGAACCATATGCCTGTCTGCGACCCGACCTCCACGTCCCCGATCACCGCCGCCGTCGGCGCGATGAAAGCGTCGGGGGCAATCTTGGGGACGATGCCCTCGAACGCGAACAGAGGGCCGAAACCGCCGTAGTCGTGTTCAGGCATCCGCCAGTTCCCGCGCGCCGACGCCGGTGTGCAGGCCCAGCATCAGCCCGATGTTTTGCACCGCCGCGCCGGATGCGCCCTTCCCGAGGTTGTCCAGCCGGGCGACCAGGATCGCCTGACGGTGTTTCTCATTGGCGTGGACGTAGAGTTCCAGGCGGTCGGTGTCGTTCAGCGCCTCCGGCTCCAGCTTGCCGTCGGCCTGGGGGGACATGACCTTCACCAAATCGCACCCGGCATAACGTTCTTCCAGCACCGCGCGCAGATCGGCGCCGGTGGGCTTGCCGTTCAACGTGTCCAGATGCAGCGGAACGGACACCAGCATGCCCTGGCGGAAATGCCCGACCGCCGGCACGAAGATCGGCCGCCTTGTCAGCCCGCCATAGAGCTGGGTTTCCGGCACATGCTTATGTTCCAGCTTCAGGCCGTAAAGCTCGAATGCCGGCCCACCGGTGGCCTCGTGATCCTGGATCATGGCCTTGCCGCCGCCGGAGTAGCCGGACACGGCGTTAATCGTGATCGGGTAGTCCACCGGAATGAACCCCGCGTCGATCAGCGGGCGCAGCAGCCCAATGCCTCCGGTTGGGTAGCAGCCGGGGTTGGCGACGTTCTTCGCCGCCGCGATACGGTCCGCCTGGCCCGGCAGCATTTCCGCGAAGCCGTAGACCCAATCCGGGTCCACCCGGTGGGCGGTGCTGGCGTCCAGCACCTTGGGCGCGGCATTGCCCAGGCTGGCGGCCATGGCGGCGGATTCCTTGGCCGCGTCGTCGGGCAGACACAGGACCACGAGGTCCACCTCGGCCATCAGATCGCGGCGGGCGGCGGGGTCGCGGCGTCGTTCGGACGGCAGGCTTTTGAGTACGACGTCTGGCATCGCCAGCAGCCGCTCCCTGATCCCGAGGCCGGTGGTGCCGGACTCGCCGTCGATGAATACCGTTTTTATCGCCATTGTGGCTCTCCTGATCGCCGCCAGATCGTCGTTCGCGATCCAGTGGAATGCAAGGGTTTATCGGGTTCGCTACAGCTTCGTCGTGATGAAGTAGCGGACATGCAGATAATAGGTCTCGATGGCCTTGGCGTCCGTGACCTGCCGCACCGTCGTTTCGACGTTGGCGATCTGCCGGTCTACTTCGGTCGTGTCCTGGCCAAAGCCGTAGTGAGTGATCCACGGAACGATATGCATGCTCAACACCAGCGGTTGCACCAAGGCTCCAGCCATGACCCGGGCGGCGATCGAAGTCGCGATTGCGGCGCCGTGGCCCAATTTCTCTCGGCCCGACATCGAAGATCCGGCGAGAGTTTCGATTTCTTCGCGCGCTTTCAAAGACTCATCTGCGAAACTGAGCGCCAGGCCAACCCAACTCAGCTTCTTACCAATTCCTTCCATATCTTCGAAAATCGCTCGGTCATAAGGATTCTTGACCAGGCCCCGCAGATTACCGGCTACGTTCAGCGGGGGTTTCAGATTGATAATTCCACGCAACGTAGCGCGATGGAACCCGTTCATAAAATAATATGTCGCCCCACCATGAACCAAGCGTTCCACGTATTCCATGGCATCTTTCGCCTGTTTGACGGAAGACTCCACGGAATCGGCTTGGCCATCCGAACTGGCCGGCAAGGCGACGGGATCGCCGAACCGCGGCGCCTGCACGAAAGGCGTCAACGTACCGAGCTGCGTCCCCGGCGGAAAAATACACATTCCGCCCCGCTGCTCGGGAACAAAGAGAACCGCCATGACCCCTCCTGACCGTCGCGCCTGGATCGGTTTTAGTCGCCGCCCATCGTATAGGGTTTCAGCACCGCATAAAGCACATTATGCACCGGTGTCGGCACACCCAGTTCGCGGCCCATCGCGACGACCTTGCCCGACAGCCAGGGCAGCTCGATGCGCCCGCCGCGGATCAGGTCGTGCGCCATCGAGGCCATCATGGCCTCCGGGAAAGCTTTGGTGGCTTTCACCATGTTCGCGACCGCGTCGTCCGGTAGCGCGATCCCCTTGGCTTTGCCGACGGCGTAGGCTTCGCCGAAGGCGGCCTCGAACATCGCCATGATGTCCGGATCGTCGCGCAGCTTCCCGAACGGGGAGCGGGTGACCGCGGTGACAGAGCTGTTGGTGGCCAGCAGGATGAACTTCATCCAGAGGTCGGTCAGGATATTTCCCGAATGCGTGGCGTCGAACCCGGCCGCCTTGCACATGGAAAGGAAGGCGTCGCCACGGGCACTCAGGCCACCCGCGACCTCCCCAAACACCAGCCGCATGAAGGTGCCGGTCTGATGCACCACGCCGGGCACCTTGATCGTCGCGCTGATCTGGGCGACGCCGCACATCACCGCATTGGTGCCGAGGATCGGGATCAGGCGCTCGTAGGAGTCGATACCATTTTGCAGGGGGATGACGGCCGTGTTCGGTCCGATCAGCGGGCGGATCGCCTCCCCGGCCGACTCCACGTCCCAAAGCTTCACGCAGAACAGGACGAAATCGACGGGTCCAATGGTCGCCGGATCATCGGTCGCCTGAGCGGGGAAAATATGGGTTTCGCCACGCCCGCCCTCGATCTTCAACCCGTTCTGCTTCATCGCGGCCAGATGCGCGCCGCGCGCGACGAACGTGACATCCGCGCCGGCCTTGGCCAGAGCGGCCCCGAAAGCCCCGCCGACGCCGCCGGCGCCAATTACCGCTATTTTCATGATGGGTCGTACTCCCGGTCTTTGCTTGGAATGAGGTCGTAGGGCAGCGCGAAACCCGGCATCGCCTTCAGGCGGTTCGACCACGCCAGCACGTTGGGCCACCGCTGAATATCCAACCCGCCCTCGTGCATGAACACCATCCGCCCCCAGCAGCCGATATCGGCGATGGTCGGCGCATCGCCCACCAGCCACTCCCGCCCTTCCAACGACTTGTTCACAAACCCGATCGCGGCCTCGGCCAGCGGGCGGAAATAGTCCATCACGGCGGGGTCCACCTGCCGGAACCGGCTGTAATGGCGCACCTTGGCGACGTTGGTGATCTGGTCGGCTTCCCAGTCGAGCCACTCGCGCGCGGTCCAGCAGTCCTGTTCGGTTTTGCCCTCGAAGCACCCGGTGGTGGAGGCGAGGTAGCTCAGGATCACGTTGGACTGCACGATGGTCAGCCCGCGATGCTGCAACACCGGCACCTTGCCATACCGGTTGCGCGCCAAATGCTCGGGTTCGTTCTGCTTGCCGATCTTCAGGTTGACGGTGCGGAAGCTGAACGGCAACCCGGACAGCGCCAGGAACAGCATCGGCTTGTAGCTCGAACTGGAGGTGAAGCTGCCGAACAGCGTCAGGCGTTCCATCGTTGGGCTCCCCTTGGGACTCTCCAGATACAAGAAAGGGGGGAAGCGGAAACCGCAACCCCCCTGTTTCGCAGGACAGAAACGCGGTTTAGCGCTTGGAGAACTGGAAGCTGCGGCGGGCCTTGGCCTTGCCGTACTTCTTACGTTCAACCGCACGCGAGTCGCGGGTCAGGAACCCAGCGACCTTCAAAATGCCGCGCAGGTCCGGTTCGTAATACGTCAGCGCCCGGCTGATGCCATGGCGCACCGCGCCGGCCTGGCCGGACAGACCGCCACCAGCGACGGTGCAGACGACGTCGAACTGGTTGTGCCGGTCGGACACCAGGAAGGGCTGCGCCAGCAGCATGCGCAGCACGGGGCGAGCGAAATATTCGACCACCTTCTTGCCATTCACCGTGATCTCGCCCTTGCCGGGCTTGATCCAGACGCGGGCCGTGGATTCCTTACGCCGGCCGGTGGCGTAGGAACGGCCCTGCGCATCGCGCTTCGGTTCCACCTTCACGCGGTCGGATGGGAAGTCGGGAGTACCAACGACGGCCTGACGCGCGTCGAGAACTTCCTTGAGGTCGGCGAGGCTATGAGTGCCAGACATCTGAATCAGCCCCTCTTGTTCTTGGGATTGAGGGCAGCGACGTCAAGCGTCACCGGCTGCTGACCATCGTGCGGATGGCTGGAGCCACCATAGATGTGCAGATGCTTCATCTGGGCGCGCTGTAGCGGACCACGGGTGATCATACGCTCCACCGCCTTTTCCAGCACCCGCTCGGGATGCTTGGATTCCAGGCGCGAACGGATGGTGCGCCCCTTGATGCCGCCGGGGTAGCCGGTGTGGTAGTAGAACACCGACTGGTCCAGCTTGTTGCCGGTGACCTTCACCTTGGCGGCGTTGATCACGACAACGTTGTCGCCGCAATCGACATGCGGGGTGAACTGCGGCTTGTGCTTGCCACGCAGCCGGTTGGCGATGACGACGGCCAGACGGCCCAGCACGACGCCCTCGGCATCGATCAGGATCCAGCCCTTGTTCACCTCCGACGGCTTGATGGAGGGGGTGGTTTTCAACATGAGAATTTTTTGTCCACGGTTTGGAAGGCCGGGGTTATGGGGGGTGACGACGGTGTGGTCAAGGATTTTTGTTTGTGGTATTATAATACCGCGTCGTCGAGCGGCACCGCCTCGATATCGGTGCGGCTGAAATCGTTGCCGACAAACAGCAGCGGCAGACCGGTCTGCCTGGCCAACGCGTAGGCGAAGCAATCGCCGTAGTTCAACCCCGCCGGATGCCGCCCCTTGCCGAACCGCCGCCACGCAACCCGAGCCAACTCGGCCTGCTCGGCGTCGACGGGTACGATCTCGATGGCGGAGCGATAGAGCAACAGGTCGAGTTCCCGCGCGCCTTCATCGCCTTTTCGGCCCTCGATGACGATGGAGGTTTCGATCAGATTCCCCGCCGATAGCAAGCGCGACGAACCGGCTTCGATCCTGACCGCGATGGTAAACGCGGCCGGCTCCCGCAGCAGGATCGCGATCAAAGCCGAACTGTCGATGACCATCAGGTCGGCAGCCCGTTTTCATCGTATCCCAAAATCTCGTCCGGTGTTCTTGTGTCGATATCGGGCAGGGCGGCGCAGCGTCTGCCGATCTCCATGAGTTCCTCGACCAGCCGCCCTTTGCGGCTGGTCTGCCGAGCGCGCCGCAGTTCCGCCTCGGCGGCGCGGCGGACGGTTTCAGTCACCGTCTGGTGGGTTAGCGCCGCCAATTCGCGCACAACCTGTTCCGTCGCGCGGTCTTTGATGTTCAGGGGCATGGCGATCTTCCTGGGCAGATTTCATATGCCCAGGAAGATAAGCCGCCGATTCCCGTTACGCAACGCCAAACCGACCGGTCGGGAAACCTACCGGTCGGTTGACATCCCGACAGCGCCCGGTATCCGTCTCCCCCACCACCCAAAAACCGAGGACCGAGAGATGACCGAAACAGCGACCGCCACCGTAGACGCCGTCATCGTCGGCGCCGGCTTTGGGGGCATGTACATGCTCCACCAACTGCGCGAACAGGGCCTGACCTGCCGCGTGTTCGAGGCTGGGACGGGTGTCGGCGGCACCTGGTACTGGAACCGCTATCCCGGCGCCCGCTGCGACGTCGAGAGCATGCAGTACTCCTACTCCTTCGCCGACGACCTGCAACAGGAGTGGTCCTGGAGTGAGCTCTTCGCCGGCCAGCCCGAAATCCTGCAATACGCCAACCATGTTGCCGATAGGCTGGACCTGCGGCGCGACATGCGGTTCGAAACCCGGGTCACCGGCGCCAAATTCGACGAGACCAGCCGCCGCTGGACAGTCATGACCGACCGCGGCGACATCGTGTCCGCGCGCTTCTGCATCATGGCCACCGGCTGCCTGTCCACCGCCCGCAAGCCCGACTTCCCCGGCATGGACCTGTTCAAAGGCCAGACCTACCACACCGGCCATTGGCCGCATGAGGGCGTCGATTTCACCGGCTTGCGCGTCGGCGTCATCGGCACCGGGTCCTCCGCCATCCAGGCCATCCCTGTTATCGCGCGACAGGCAAAGCATCTGACGGTGTTCCAGCGCACGCCCAACTTCAGCATACCCTCGCGCAACGGTCCGATGACCCCGGACTACGAGAACCAGTGGAAAACGACGTACCCCGAGCAGCGTGAAAAGGCTCGGCATTCCCGGAACGGGGTGCTGACGAACCCGAACGATTTCTCGGCACTGTCAGTGTCGGACCAGGAACGCACCGCCATCCTGGAGCAGCGCTGGTCCGAGGGCGGCACCCGCTTCATGGCCGCGTTCAACGACCTCGCGCTGAACAAGCAGTCCAACGACTTCGCCGCCGAATTCGTGCGCGACAAAATCCGGGCGATGGTGAAGGATCCGGCCACGGCCGAACTGCTGGCACCGAAAGGGCACCCGATCGGCACCAAGCGCATCTGCGTCGATACCGACTATTTCCTGACCTACAACCGCGACAACGTGACCTTGGTGGATGTCAGCCAGACCCCGATCGAGGCGCTGACGGAAACCGGCCTGCGCATCGGCGAGACCGAGCACGAATTCGACGCCATCGTCTTCGCCACCGGTTTCGACGCCATGACCGGCACCCTCACGCGTATCGACATTCGCGGCCGCGACGGGGAGGCCCTGAAGGACAAGTGGGAAGCCGGGCCACGCACCTACCTCGGCCTGATGACCGCCGGCTTCCCCAACATGTTCATGATCACCGGCCCCGGCAGCCCATCCGTGCTGTCCAACATGATCGTGTCCATCGAGCAGCACGTGGACTGGGTCGCCGGCTGCATCGCCCATCTCGATGCCCGGCAACTCGACTGTATCGAAGCCGACCGCGACGCCGAAAACAAATGGGTCGACCACGTGAATGAGGTCGCGTTCAAAACGTTATACCCGTCCGCGAACTCCTGGTACATGGGCGCCAACATCCCCGGCAAGCCGCGCGTGTTCCTGCCGTATATCGGCGGCGTCGGGCATTACCGGCAAACCTGCGACCGAATCGCGGCCGAGGGCTATGAGGGGTTCCAGCTGCTGCCCCCGTCGCGGGAGGCCGTGGCGGCGGAGTAGCGGGAGCACGCGGTGTACAGCGAAGCAGACCTGACCGACGCAGTCACCGAGGGCGCGATCACCGCCGAGGCAGCGGACGCCCTGCGCGCCTTCGTCGCCCGCCGGCAATCCATGCCGCCCGCGGATGAGGAACAGTTCCGGCTGCTCACCGGGTTCAACGACATCTTTGTGTCCATCGCCACGGTCCTGCTGCTGACCTCGGCCGGCTGGCTGGCCGGGACCATTATGCCCGCGCTCGGCGCCGGTGTGGTCGCCATCTTGAGTTGGGCCTTGGCCGAGTATTTTACCCGTCGCCGGCGTATGGCGCTACCCAGCATCCTGCTGCTCGTCAGCTTCGTCGGGGGCATGTTCGCCGTGGGGTATTTCCTGCTTGCAGCCAATACGGCGACGCAAGGACAGGGTATCGCGGGCACAATGTTGGCCATCGCCGCCTCGGCCGTGCATTGGCGACGATTTTATGTGCCGATCACTATCGCGGCCGGCGCTTTGGCGTCCGTGGGCGCCGTGGTGGCGGTGTTGCTCGCGGTCTGGCCGGACCTCGGACGTTACACGATGGTAGCGGTGTTCCTGGGTGGAATCGCGGTCTTCGCGCTGGCCATGCGATGGGACATTTCCGACCGTGTTCGGGTAACGCGCCGGTCCGACGTCGCGTTCTGGCTGCACTTGTGCGCCGCGCCGCTGATCGTCCACCCCGCGTTCAAACTGCTGGGCCTGTTGGACAACGACGGCACGGATTTGGGCCGAGCGGCGGTGGCGGTTGGGGTTTACGGGGTGCTGGCGGTGGTGGCGGTGGTGGTGGACCGGCGGGCGTTGCTGGTCTCCGCGCTGTTTTACGTGGTGTATGCGATCAGCGCGCTGCTGCGCGCGGCCGGCGCGCTGAGTTTCAGCCTGGCGCTGACCGCGCTGGTGGCGGGTTCGGCGTTGCTGCTGCTTTCGGCGTTCTGGCAACCGACACGTCGGGCGGTGGTCTCGGCGCTGCCGGCGGGAGTGCGCGCACGCGTTCCGGCAGCGTGATAACGGCGGGTTACTGGCCGATATTGGGATTGATTTGCCGCGCTTTGGCGAGGTCGACGTCGGCCCCTTTGATATCGCCTTTTTTCCGCTTGGCCACGCTACGGTCGTAATATGCTTTCGCGTATTGCGGATTGAACCGAATCGCCTGACCGTACTCCTGAATGGCGCGATCGAGTTGGCCTTTCACGTAGTAAGCGTTGCCCCGGTTTTCGTAAGCCTTGGCATATTGGGGATTGAGCCGGAGCGACGCGTTGTAGTCCAGGATGGCTTTGTCGTAGTCGCCTTTGCCATAATACGCGTTGCCGCGATTGTTGAAGGCTTGATAGTTCTTGGAGCTCAGGCTGACCGCCGTGTTGAAATCCGGAATGGAAAGATCGTACTGTTTCTTGCCATTATAGCCGACGCCGCGATTGTCGTAGGCATCGGACAGTTTGACGCCGGAGTAGCTTCCCGACCCGATCATTGCGGAGCAGCCCTGAATGGTCTCGTCGTCGGAGGCTTCCGGGGCATAACACCAGTCGTATTCCTGCTTGGTCTCGGCGGACGCGGGCCGCACGGCCGATACGGTTACCAAACAGACTACCCCGGCAGCGAACCATGGTGCTAAACGCATTACCCGCCCTTCCGATTGATTGACCTCGCATTCTAATTGCGCGGCGGGAACGCGCAAGGGTGGCGGTGGCCGCTTACGCCAACAAGGTGCTACCCGCCGCGGCCGATGGCGTGGACCCGTACGCCTGCAAGGCCTGCATCACGTCGGCGGCGAATCTGCTGGCGGAATGCGAGATGCCGCTGGCGGTCAATGACCCACCGCTCGGGTCCTGCCCGATTTGCGCCGTCATCTGGCTGGCCGCGCCTTGCGTGGCGCCGCTGCCGCCCTCGGAGTGATGGTGATGATGGTGTGCGCCGGCCATGGGCTGGTTCGCGGCGGTTTGCGAGGGTGCGCTGCTCCCCGCCGTGTTGCCGGCCTGGGATAGCCCGGCCTGGGATAGCCCGGCCTGGGATAGCATGGACTGCAAATCGGCTGAGAAGGACTGAAAGAACGCCGCCATATTGCCGGCTGAAACAGAACCGGTGTTGGCGATACTGTCGGTGGCCTGGCTTTGCCATTGCCAGGGAGTGGGGTTGCCGCTGATACCGCTGATGGACATGGGTTGTGCCTCCTATGGAACGGTGGAGACGCCGCACACCGCATGCCAGACCGTAAGATATTGATATAACATGGGAAGGTTCTGCTCTCCCGCCCGGCAACACGTGCCGGGTCCGGCAAAGTCCGCAGCCCTTCCCTACCCAGCGTCCGGCACGACCAGTCGAACCGACACCGGGCAATGGTCCGACAAGCGCGCCTTCCATTCCGGCCCCGTTTCCCGGTAACGCAGCACCCGCAGGGTGTCCGCGCGCATCCAATCCCGAGCAGCGCCACCGGCGAGGATGTGGTCGATGAAAGTCTCGGCACCCCAACACGGGCTGCTGTGCCCCTCCGTCGCCCGGCTAAGCGGCGCGGCCTCCCGCAGGGCAGTGAGGAATTGATCGCGCCCCTCCATCCAGCGGTTGAAATCCCCCAGCACCAGGAACGGTATTTTTTCCGCTGCCCGCGCCGCGATCCAATCCCTGACCGGGGCGATCTGGTCCCGCAGTTCCACGCAGGACCGGCGGGTGGAGGTGCTTAGCGGTTGTGCCTGGCATCCGGTTTTCAGGTGCACCGCCAGCAGCCGCAGCGAGCCCGCGGGCAAATGCAGCGTGATATCGGCGCCGCTGCGTAAGCGTGCGGCGGGATTGCCGGCGATCGCGGTCGCGTCGGGGTTGATGTCGTAGCGCAACCCCCGCCGCACGATCAGTCCGGTGCGCTGGGTGACGTGATCGTGGGTCATGTGGATGGAGTAGCGATCGGGCGGGAAAACCTTGGCGGCGGCTTCTCGCCCGTCGACCTCTTCCACCGCGATCACATCGGCGTTCAGTTCCAAGGCGTACTGCCGCAGCAGGTCGAAGTCCTCCGGCGCTCGGGATTTTACGTCCGGCGGCAGACCGGGGGAACCGGTCGAGCGGGTGGTCAGCCAGTTCAGGTTCCAGGTGGCAATCTTCAGCTCCGCGGCCTGGGCACCAGCGCCTAACAGCAGGAATCCGCATGCCAGCAGGATCCGAATCATGGCACGCATCGCGACATGCGGTGTAGCATCGTCATCTCCTCGGCTGCCGGAGGCGCACAATGCCCACGCGGCGCATGGTTTTGCAATCGGAAGTTGCAGCCCGCTGTTCTGGAATATCAGGCGGACATGAAGGCCTGACGCAATCGCTCCCGCGCTTGTTGTCCTGTCGCCAGATCGGTGCCGTTCACGATCGCGACCCGGAAACCGCCGGGCGGCATGGCGTGATGCGCCGGGTCTTTGTCCTCATGGAAGGTGATTTGCACGCTGGATATCCCGGATTGGCGCTCGATATCATTGATTAACGATATCGGAGGATGCCGGTAGCGCCTGCCATGCGGCATGAAAAGGACCACGCTGTAGCCGTCGCCGCGGTCGGTGTCCGGAAAATCCCAAACGCCCTCGGCGTAAAGGCGAACGACCGCCCGCACCCAGTTCTGCCCGTTCAGGTCGGGCCATTGGTCGGCGAAGCGCAAATGTGCCTCAATGATCTTACCGCCGATCGTTTCCAGGTTGGCCATGCCGGTATAGCCGCGCAAATGCTTGCGCAACCAGGGGCCGCACCATTGTTCGATCTCCGGCATCGCCACGGCGTGGATGTGCCAGTAATCGAACGTGCCGCCCTCGGCCACGATGCCCTCGGTATGGCGCCACCAGACCGGGCTTCCATCCAGCAGCGCGACGTCGGAGCTGACATGCCGGCCGGTGAGCAACTCGGACCAGAAATGACCGGCGGTAAGGCTGGCGTTGTAATCCGCCTCCGACACGATGGGCCGGCTGCCGATACCCATGCCGCGCAGGTTGACGATGGGCTTGGAGAACACCGGGTAGTGCGGCGGCATCACGCCGTGCGGCGCCGCGGGCAATCCCTGCGACAATGCCACCGCCAGCTTGTCTTAAATCCAGCGATGGTCAGGGTACCATGCCCAGGAGTCCTGGTCCTCGGTGGAGATCCAGACGTCGTCCGGGCATGGCACGTTTTCGAAGTACTGTAGGCGCCAGGGATCGGTTTCGCGGATGGGCATGTGTCCCCTCCCCCTGGCGCGGCACGCGCTATCCGTTCACCTTCCGCATCAACTCGGCGACCTCATCGATCACCGGAAGCGCGTCTTTGGCCCCGACGGATTCAACATTGAACACCACCCGTTCCACGCCCAAATCGACATAGCGCTTCATCAGATCGGCATCCTTGCGCGGAAACCACACCGTGATCGCAATCGACGCGGGATCGCGACCGGCCTCGGTGCACATTTTGCGGAATTCGGGAATCATGTCCGCGATTTCCGTATAACCACCCCGCGCCGCCTGCGGGATCCAGCCATCTCCGTAACGGATCGCTCGGCGTGCCGAGTACGGAAACGCTCCGCCAACGATCACCGGGGGATGAGGCTTCTGCACCGGCTTCGGCCAGGTCATCATCGGGTCGAAATTCACATATTGGCCGTGATATTCCGCTTTCGATTTGGTCCAGATCTCCTTCATCGCCTCGATATTTTCGCGGGCGCGGGCGTGGCGGGTTTTGAATTCCGTGCCGTGGTTCTCCATCTCGTCCTGGTTCCAGCCGTTGCCGACCCCGAACAGAAACCGCCCACCGGTGACGGTGTCGATGGAGGCGACCAGCTTCGCCGTCTGGATGGGGTCGCGCTGCTGGATCAGGCAGATGCCGGTGCCCACCTTCAGCGTCTTGGTCGCCATCGCGGCGGCGGTCAGCGTCACGAACGGGTCCATGCAGTCGTAATATTTCTTCGGCAGATCGCCGCCGCCCGGAAACGGCGTCTTGCGGCCCACAGGAATGTGCGAGTGCTCGGGCGCCCACAGGCTTTCATAGCCGCGGCTTTCCAGCGCCTGGCCGAGTTCGCCCGGTGCCATGGAGTAGTCGGTGAAAAACATGGATATGCCGGATTTCAGCATGGTCGCCTCCCGTTGGTTGTGCCGCGCGATCATGCCCGATCCGCCGTTTGGCGTCAGCCCCCCGGCCGGGTAGGCTCCGCACCGACCTCGGGGGGAGCAACCGTGCGACCGCAACGACCATGGGCCGCGATCGCCGCCGCCACCGTGCTGAACCTGCCGCTGGGCTCGATCTACGCCTTCAGCGTCTTCCTGAAACCGATCGAGGCGGAGCTCGGTCTGAACCGATCGGCGATGTCGCTGGTGTTCGCCGTGGCCTCGGTGGGGTTCACGGTCGGGATGCTGCTGGTGCCCTATGTGTTCGGACGGCTGTCGGCGGGATGGTTGATCGCGCTGTGCGGCGCGACGGCGGTGGCCGGGGTCGCGCTGTCGGCGGCGGCGAACGGGCTTGGATTGCTTCTGGCGGGCTACAGTGTGCTGTTCGGCATCAGCGGCGGCGCGGCTTACATCGTCGCGCAGCAGAGCGCCAACATGCTGGTCACCCGTAACAAGGGGCTGGTGAACGGCTACATCGTCGGGTTGTACCCGGCCGGTGCCATGCTATCCGCGCCGCTGTTCGGATGGTGCAACGCGGTCCTCGGTTATCGCGCGACGCTGGGCTTGTTGGCGGGCGTGCTGCTGCTTGCCAGCGTAGCCGCGGTCGCCCTGCTGGTGCATTCCGGCGTGGTCTTACCCCAGCCATCCGCCACGGGGGCCGACACAAAAGGCCGCACCGCCATCTTCATCCGGATGTGGACGCTGTTCTTCCTCGCCGCGGCAGCGGGACTGACCGTGTTGAGCCAGGCGGCCGGAATCATCGCGGCCTACGGCGGTACCGCCGCTTGGGCGCTTACCGCGACCACCGCGATCACCGGCGCGGTCGCGGTCGCGCGGCTGAGCGGCGGCTGGCTGACGGACCGGTTCGCGGTGCCGCATGTCTGTGCCGGCGCACACGGTTTCGCGCTGGCCGGGGCGGTCCTGCTGACGATTTTCCCCTCCCCGCTGGTGGCCGCCGTCGCTCTGGCGATGGTGGCGATGGGGCACGGCTTCATCTCTGGCGCCACCGCGAGCGGCATCGCGCGATACTGGCCGGCCGCGGCGTTCGGGCGGGTTGCCAGCCAGATCTACATCGGCTGGTGCGCCGCGGCGATCACGTTGCCGTTGCTCGCCGGCTATCTGTACGACCTGACGCACGGCTATGGCACGGCGGTGATCATTGCCGGATGCGGGAATCTGGTGGGCGGGATCGTCTCGCTGGGGCTGCCGAAAGGCCGGGCTTAGGCGACGGCACTTTAACAGGTTGTGGGGCGAGGCCCGCCGATCACCCCTCAAACGGGGTCCTTTTTCCATGCCGAATCACACTTTCTCGCCCTTCTTAGCCGGCTAGGTCAGACGCCAGCGTCGATCACAACGCCTTCACGCCGTCTTCAGCAAACCACTGCCGCCAATGGCGCACCAAGTCCACCGTCACGCCAAACGCGCCCGCAATAGCCCTGCTGATCAAGCCAGGAAGCGTCACCAGAATAGCGCTGAGACTATGCCGGTGTGACAGGTCGGGGAATTTTACTTAGTCTCGACGCGACCGGCGCATGTGGCAGGCCGGCGGGCACAGAAGGAGGGGCAGTATGCCGACCGCAGTAAACGAGGCAGATTTCGACGATCCGAACTGCCAGTTGGAAGCCGAAGGCATGCAATGGGAGGGTGAGCCGCCCAGGTTGCGGACCGCATCGGACAACGACCCAAGCAACCGTCGAGGTTACTATTACGTTCGCAACGGTGGCCTATTCTGGCAGCGGCGCGCCGAATTCTATGACGGCGATACCTTGGTGCGGTTCTCCAGTCGGCTTGACTGGCGTGGCCAGGTCAAGAACCAGGAAGAGCATATGAACTCGCCCTGGTGGCTCAACAATGCGCGGTTCCAGGACCTGATGGGGCGAGCGCGCGATGTCGGCGTACCGTTGCTGGAGATGGCCCGGCGGCAACTGGCCATCCCACAGGGTTGGAATTCCGGTGATTATCTGGTCGTGGCGCGCCCACGAGTACTGCTCGCGGCTTATTCTGGCCACGGTTTGACTGCAGAGGCCAAGGGGGACCGTCGGATCATTGCCTCGGAAGCGCCAGGGCTGTGGATCAACCAGCTTTACGTCCCTGGTCTGGGACGCCAGCCCTGGCTGGCGCTGCCGCGCCCCCCCCGTGCCCTGTCGTGGCTGCAGTTCATGCGGATGCGGCCGATTGCAGAGGTGGAGCGGACCTTCGTGCTGTGATCTGGCGGACCGGTCGGATAAACACCCCGGCCATGCCGCCTGCCGGATAGCGCGTTCCGTTTCGGAAGCGGTCGGATCGGCCGACGACCCGATAGCCGGTATGAGCTATGCCGTGAGTACGCTGCGAGCACCGATAGGTTGAAGCGGCCCTCTCGTGCGTTCTCCTGAGACTAAACACCTAGTAGAGGGAAATACTACGCCATCTCGGAACGTGTCAACGACTTTGAGACACCCGGGTTCGGAATTTAAGCTTCGTTTTTCAACGTCGGAGGGTTGATCCATG
>CAIYDT010000171.1 GCA_903924985.1 uncultured Acetobacteraceae bacterium | reverse complement strand
CCCGAAAACAAGCCGTGCTGTCGATTGTCCCCGAGCTGTGACATTTGCGAATCACCCAAGCAGGCCAACAAGCCCCAAACCCACGGTCAAACGCCAACAAAGAGCGGAGAAAGGACCCGAGAACCAAATTGAGAACTGCTGCTGCTGTATCAGAACGACGATTTCGGCAAGGACTATCTGCTCGGCCTCAAGGACGTGCTGGGCGACAAGTTCGACAAGATGGTGACCAGCGCGAGCTATGAGGCGACGGATGCCACGGTGGACAGCCAGCTCAACACGCTGAAGGCGTCCGGGGCGGACACGCTGGTGGTCGCGGCGCTGCCCAAGATGTCGGCGCAGTCGATCCGCAAAGTGCACGACCTCGACTGGCACCCGCTGTTCCTCATGTCCAACGTGTCGATTTCCGTGGGCGCGGTGATGAACCCAGCTGGGCCGGAGAACGGTGTCGGCATCATCAGCGGCGCCTTCGTGAAAGATTCCTCGGATCCGACCTGGGCCAACGATCCCGGCATGAACGAATGGCGCGCCTTCATGAACAAATACATGCCGGGCGCCGACCAGAACGACAACAACTACATCGTCGCCTACGGGTTCAGCAAAACCATCCTGCAGGTGCTGAAGCAGTGCAACGGGGATTTCTCCCGCGAGAACATCATGGCGCAGGCGAACAACCTGCACGATTTCGAGGTTCCGGTGCTGCTGCCTGGCCTGAAGATCAACACCAGCCCGACCAACCATCACCCGGTGCGCGCGATGCATCTGGAGAAGTGGGATGGCCAGAAATGGGTGCTGTTCGGGGACGTCATCCAGGGCGACCCCTCGTAGCTTAAGGGCAAGCCGGGGTGCCTCAGCACCCCGGCCCATGCCTTATTCCGCCGGTGCCACCGCCACGCCGACGCGCCGGGGGATGTGCAGCGCTACGGCGCAGATGACGGCGCTGACCGCTGTGAACGCCGCCAGCCCATACAGGCCGCCGGAATAGCTGCCGGTGGTGTTCTTAAGCCAGCCGACGATCGCCGGTCCAAGCGCCCCGCCGATGTTGCCGAAGGCGTTGATGAAGGCGAGGCCGCTCGCCGCCGCCGCGCCGGTCAGCATCATCGTCGGCATCGCCCAGAACGGGCCTTTGGTGCCGTAGAACCCCGCCGTCGCCAGGCACATGCCCACCAGCGACCACCAACTGCCCATGCAGGCCCCGGCCATGATCAGGCCCACTGTGGACAACGAGCAGGTCGCGAACAGAAGCCAGCGCCGATCGCCCAAACGGTCGGACAGCCAGCCGCAGACGAACATCGATATCGCGCCGCACACATAGGCCAGACTGGTGGCGTAGCCGACGATCATGTTGCTGTTATCGCCGAGCGACTTGATGATCTGCGGGGCGAACAATAGCAGGCCCAGGCTGGCGGTGACGATGCCGAGGTAGTTCACCGACAGCAGCAGCACCTTGGGGTTGGTCATGGATTGCAGCACGCTGTACTTGCCGCCGGCCTCCACTGCTCGCCGTTCGGCTTGCAGGGTGCTGGTCAGCCAGTTGCGTTCCGTGTCGGTCAGCCAAGCGGCCTTGGCGGGATTGTCGGTCAGCAGGAACAGCACCCAAAAGCCGATCACGATGGTCGGCAGTGCCTCCAGGATATAGATCCACTGCCAGCCCTTGATGCCCAGCACGCCGTCCATGCCCAGGATGGCGGTGGATATAGGCGCGCCCAGCGCCACGGAAATGGGCAGCGCCAGAGTGAAGGACCCGATGATGCGCGCGCGGTGGTGATCGGGGAACCAGTAGGTGAACAGCAGCAGCATGCCGGGGAACAACCCGGCCTCCCCCGCGCCGAGCAGGAAGCGGATAACGAGAAAGCTAGACGGGCCCCAGACGGCGGCGGTCAGCGCCGAGGCGATGCCCCAGGTGACCATGATGCGCGCCAGCCAGAGCCGGGCGCCGACTTTGTCCATGACCAGGTTCGACGGAACCTCGAACAGCACATAGCCAAGATAGAAGGCGCTGGACGAAATCCCATAGGTCCAGGCGTCGAGGCCAAGATCCTTGTTCATTGTCAGCGCGGCGAAGCTGACGTTGATACGGTCGATATAGCAGAGGAAATACATCAACATGGTCAGTGGCAGAATGCGCATGTAAATCTTGCGCATGGCCGATTTCTCGGTCGCGGCGTCCATTCGTTTGGCTCCCTGTGTTTGGTTGAGGGCATGTTAGGACGGATTCGGAGGGTCTGACCAGATAGGTGTTGACCCGGCGCGGTGCGGAAGAGAACACTTCCGGCCGGACTAATCAGGGGGAAGACCATGGACTCGCCGGTCAAACGTGCCGTGCTGGGCTTTATCGCCGCTGCTATCGCTGTGCTGACATTCCATCAGGGGATGTGGGAGGCGCTGCATCTTCTCGACCTGCCCGGTTTGAAGATGCCGACATGGTATCCGATCGACCGGATTCCGCCGCTCGGCGTGCCTCGGGTGGTGAACCTGTGCTTTTGGGGCGGGCTGTACGGGCTTGTGTTCGGCCTTTTGCTGCCGAAGTTTACCTGGCCGATATGGCTGTGCGGGCTGATCACCGGGTTCATCGCGGCGTTCACCGGGCTGGTGATCGTGGCCGCCATCAAGGGGCTACCGATCGGCGGCGGCTGGGTACTGATGAACTGGGTGCGCTCGCTGCTGATCAACGGCAGCTGGGGCCTCGGGCTCGGATTGATCGTCCCATTCCTGCTGCCGGGATCTGCCCACCGCCGGACTTGAACCGGCACGCTGTTTCCAGCTGCGGATTCTAAGTGCGCGGATGCTTAGCCTACATTTCTGTTCACTGTTTGTTTTGGAATGACGTTTCCATAACGGTGTGCGCACTGCGTAGTCTGCCTGTGTAGCGCTGCAAACCGCTGCACAGCCTTAGCTTTGCGTCGCAGCGACCGATACGCTATCATGCGGGCCGTGCGCGGGTGTGGTGGAATGGTAGACATAGCAGACTTATAGGTTGAGTGCCCTTTGGGAAACTGAGGGAGTAGAACCGCCCAAATTCGGGGAACGCTGACAGCCAACGGCCTATGCCAATCCCGAGCCAAGCCGATCTAATAAGGTCGGAAGGTGTAGAGACTAGACGGGCGGCACCTAACGCTGGAACGCTACGGTGAAGGGATAGTCCAGACCACGAACGCTAAAGCGGCGGCGAAAGCCGAAGTGGTATGAAAATCTGTTGGCTTAGGCCGTGCCGGTTCGAGTCCGGCCATCCGCATACTATCAACGAACCAACTTCCCTGCCTCTGATGGACGGCTAACCAGGTGGTAGCTGGGTTGGACGGTCGCCTCCCAACGACCCATTTCAACGCTACAGGACAAAGACCCGGAGTGAAGCCCCAACAGCGGCGGCGAAATTCATGCTACCGCCAGTAGCGGCTGATGGTCGAAGTAGGCTTGACCAGGATCAATGTGCTTGACGGCGTAGCTGCGCATTGTGTGGCAATGCTGGATCGCAGCCTCCTGCTAACGGATCTCTACGAGCTCTCAATGCTCGAGGCCTACGATGCGAATGGCATGGCCGAAACCGCGGTGTTCGAGTTGTTTTTCCGCAAATTGCCACCCGGACGCGGCTTCTTGATGGCCGCGGGTCTGGAGCAGGCGGTACAGTTCCTGGAAGCGATGCGCTTCACGCCGGACGAGTTGGATTGGCTACGGAAATCCAGCCTGTGTTCAGCGGCGTTTTGCGAAAAATTGACGACATTGCGGTTCACCGGCGACGTGGATGCGATGCCGGAAGGCACCGTATTCTTTCCCAATGAGCCGATCCTGCGTGTCACCGCGCCACTGCCACAAGCGCAGCTGGTTGAGACGCGGTTGATCAATCTCCTGCATTTTCAAACCGTTATCGCGTCGAAGGCCGCTCATATGGTGCTGGCGGCACCCGGCAAGCAGTTGGTGGATTTTGGCCTCCGCCGCGCCCATGGGGCCGAGGCTGGCCTGCTTGCCGCCCGCGCAGCCTATCTGGCGGGCTTTGCTGGTACCGCGACGCTGCTCGCGAACCGTGATTTCGGCATCCCGGTGGTAGGCACGATGGCACATTCGTTCGTCCAGGCGCATGACGATGAGGCCACCGCGTTCGAACGCTTCGCCTCGGCGCGCCCGAAGGCGCTGACATTGCTGATCGACACCTACGATACCGAACGTGGCGCTTCGATCGTCGCAACCCTGGCGCCACGCTTGGCCGCACGCGGCATCACCGTCAGCGCGGTGCGATTGGATAGCGGCGATCTCGCGGCGCATGCTCGGGCTGTGCGGGCCATTCTGGACGCGGCGGGGTTGCGGGCGATCCGCATCTTCGCCAGCGGCGGACTGGATGAATGGAGCCTGCTGTCACTCTGTCGGAGCGGCGCGCCGATCGATGGCTTCGGCGTGGGAACCAGCCTGACCACCGCCTCCGACGCGCCAGCCCTGGATTGCGCCTACAAGCTACAGGAATATGCGGGCCGCCCGCGCCGCAAGCTGAGCGAAGGTAAGGCCACATGGCCCGGGCGCAAGCAGGTGTACCGACGGTTCACGGACGACGGGACCATCGCCGGGGACATAGTCGCGTTGCTGGATGAAGTGGCGGACGGCGTGCCGTTGCTTCTGCCAGCCATGCGTGAGGGCAAGCGGGCCGATCACTTACCGGACCTCGCGGCAGCTCGGGTGCATGCCGCCTCCTCCTTGGCACAATTGCCAGGGGCGCTGCGGCGATTGGAACCCGCGGACGTGCCGGTCGAGATCAGCCGGGGCATTCGCCGCCTCGCCGCGGCGATGGACCGAACGGCAACCCAGGACCAGGGGTCATGACCGGATCACTGCCCGATCCCGACCGGCAGGAGGACGTCATCGACTTCCTGTCGCAACCGGGAAGTTACGGATTGCGGAACGGCCCAGTCGAGCGGGTGGAAACACATTGCTCCATCGTTTTCCTGGCGGCCGATCGCGCCTACAAGCTCAAGCGGAAAATCCGGTTTGCATCTCTCGACTATACGACTACCGCATTGCGGGAGGCTGCTTGCCGGGCGGAGGTGGTTCTGAACAGGCGAACTGCCCCCGACATGTATCTGGGCGTGCGATCGATCAACCGCCATCCCGATGGCACGCTGGCGTTTGACGGCAACGGGCCCGCCCTCGACCACGTCGTGGTCATGCGTCGGTTCGCGCAGGACGATCTGTTCGACCGTATGGCGGACCGTGGCGCGCTGACACCGGCTTTGATGCACGACCTCGGGCTCGCCATCGCACGCCTGCATCTCGCGGCGGAGATAACACCTCGGTTCGGCGGCAGCGCCGCGATACGCCATGTCGTCGCCGTCAATGAGCGTGAACTGGCCCGTGTGTCCGACGCAATGGACGGTGCTGCCTTCGATAGGCTCAGACAGCGGATCAGCGAAGCACTGGAGCAGGTGGCACCGTTGCTCGACCAGCGGGGGACCAGTGGGCGGGTTCGCCGTTGCCATGGAGACCTGCGGTTGGCAAATATCTGCCTTTGGTGCGGGCACCCGACGCTATTCGACTGCATCGAGTTCAGCGATGAGACCAGTTGCGTCGATGTTCTGTTCGACTTGGCGTTCCTGCTGATGGATTTGCATCTTCGCAGCCGGAACGATTACGCCAACGCGGTCTTCAACGCCTACCTGGATCTGATGCCCGAAGGCGACGGCTTGGTGGTCTTGCCCTTATTCATGACCGTGCGCGCGGTGACCAGAAGCTACGCTTTGGCTGGAAAGGCCGGTCGCCAAAGCAATCCGCATAAAAAGGCATTGTTGTTGGCAATGGCCCGGCAGCACATCAATGCCGGCTTGGAGTTCCTGACATCACCAGAGCCGTCATTGATGGCG
Source organism: uncultured Acetobacteraceae bacterium (assembly GCA_903924985.1). Taxonomy (GTDB): domain Bacteria; phylum Pseudomonadota; class Alphaproteobacteria; order Acetobacterales; family Acetobacteraceae; genus Rhodopila. Next base: position 63,716 of record CAIYDT010000171.1, on the reverse strand, counting down.
GTCGGTGGCGACACCGCTGACGGACGGGCCGAGCTCGCCGTGCCGCTCGCAACCTTGGTCGACCCCGTCCCTGGCGCGCGATTGCTGCACCTGCGGGCCGCCTCCGATTCCGTCTGGAACGACGTGTCCGTCCTGCTGACCGCCGGCTGCTCGGTGCTGGTGGAAGGTGCCTTCACGGGGGAAGCCGAGCGGCGCGAAATTGTCGAGCTGGCGTCCACGCACGATGTGCCGTTCACCGGCGTGTGGATCGGATCGCCGCCGGATGGCCTGGAACCGCGGCACTGGCACATCGTCGAGGCTGGCCATTGGGCATCGGCACTCGCAAGTCTCGCTTTGTCGCTCTCCTCCCCTCCCTCACGGACAGACGCACCGCCTGTTCAGTAGCCCAGAGTTGATCTCGATCAATGTGCCATCAGCGAATTTGTCATCCCTTTTGGTCAGCTACGATTTCGGCGCGGGTTGTATGGCCGCGGTCGTTTGCCGCCGAACAGGCGGAGTAGGATGATGATTTTCCGGGACAGGCATGAGGCTGGACTGCGCCTCGCAGAACGGCTGCTGGTCTTTAAGGACACCAAACCTGTTGTCCTGGCACTGCCCCGCGGCGGCGTTCCGGTCGCGTTCGAAGTCGCCCAGGCCCTGGCGGCGCCGCTGGGCCTCGTGCTGGTACGCAAGATCGGTGCACCCTACCAGGAGGAACTCGCGATTGGCGCAGTTGCCGACGGCGACGAACCGGAACTGGTGACCGACCCGCACCTCCTGGCACGCCTGGGCGTCTCACAGGACTACCTGGAGGAAGCAAAAGCCGCCGCGCTGAACGAGATCGCGCGCCGTCGCCAAGTCTATCTCGGCGATCGCAAACCGGTGGATGTCGCGGGGCGGACCGTCATTATAGTCGATGACGGCATCGCCACGGGCGCGACAGTCCTCGCCGCCCTGCGCGCGACGCGACGGCGCAATCCGGCGCGGCTGGTGCTCGCGGTACCGGTTGCTTCGTCGCACGCGCTCCGACGCTTAAAGGAGGAAGCCGACGAAGTCGTTTGCCTTGATATTCCCCCGGATTTTGCCGCGGTTGGCCAATTTTATCGCCAATTCCCGCAATTACGGGATGAGGAGGTGAATGCTCTGCTCGATCGAGCCGATACCCAACACCCACGCGATGGGAGACATCCATGACCCGCGGTCCGTTGACTGTCTTCGGCTTGCAGGGGAGCCGCGAACTCGCGGAACTGGTTGGGAACCGGTTGGACATCGTCCTCGCTCCGCATGAGGAGCGCGCGTTCGAGGACGGCGAGCACAAAAGCCGTCCGCTGCAAGCCATACGCGGACACGACGTCTTCGTCCTGCATTCGTTGAACGGCGACGACCACGAGAGCGGCAACGACAAGCTTTGCCGGCTGCTGTTTTTTTGCGGAGCGCTGAAAGATGCCGGCACGGAGCGCGTGACCGCGATCACCCCGTATTTGTGTTACGCCCGCAAGGATCGCCGGACCAAGCCGCACGACCCCATCATTACCCGCTACGTGGCGGCAATGTTCGAGGCTGTCGGGGTCGACCGGGTGATAACGTTGGAAGTGCATAACGTGGCGGCATTTGAGAACGCATTCCGCTGCCCAACCTGGCACATCGAAAGTGCGCCCCTTCTGGCCGCGCATTTCGCACCGTTGGTGCGAGCTGGGCAGGCGGTTGTTGTTTCACCCGATGCCGGCGGAGCCAAGCGCGCCGAACAGCTCCGCCAGGCGCTGGAGGCGTTGACCCACAAGGAGATCGGAAGCGCCTATATGGAGAAATTCCGCAGCGGCGGGGTAGTAAGCGGCGCACTGCTGGCCGGCGACGTGCGTGGCAAGATCGCGATAATCGTCGACGATCTGATTAGCACGGGCGGCACACTGGTGCGGGCTGCCCAAGCGTGCCGTGCGGCCGGTGCGACAAAGGTGTTTGCCGCCGCCACGCACGGGTTATTCGTTGGCGGGGCACCCGATCTGTTCGCCACGCCAGCGCTTGATGGCATTGTGGTAACCAACACGGTACCGCCCTTCCGTGTTCCCGCCGAGGTGGCGGCGGCGCGCCTGACCGTCCTTGACATAAGCGGGGCGATCGGACGCGCGATCGCGGCATGTCACGACTCGAGTTGACGCGGTCCCGTGTTCATATGGACAACGTACTCGACGATCATACAGAAAATCGTCGGAACGGTTGGGACGCCGGCGAGGCCATTCATCGCCTTTCGGTTGACGATGCCCTCCTGAATGTCAGAAGCCGGCATCAGGGCTTGTCCACGGCCGAGGCCTTGGAACGGCTCCGCACGCATGGGGCCAATCGCGTCGAGCAAATCACCCGGGCACCATGGTGGCTGCGATTGTGCCGTGAGTTCATCCAGTTCTTTTCTCTCATCCTTTGGGTTGCCGCGGCACTCGCTTTCGTGGCTGACCGGTACGATCCCGGCAAAGGTATGGACAGGGTCGGCGCGGCGGTTGTCGCGGTCATCCTGATCAGTGGCGTTTTCGCCTTTTGGCAGGAGTATCGGGCGGAACGCACACTCGAAGCCCTGAAGGACCTGCTGCCCCGGCAGGTTCGCACGCTGCGGGATGGAGAAGTCAGAGCGTTACAGACCGATCTGCTCGTGCCAGGCGATATCATCCTGCTGGAGGCCGGTGACACCGTCCCCGCGGACGCTCGGGTTATCGAAGCTGTCGGCGCGCGTGTCAGTAAAGCCGCACTGACGGGCGAATCCGCGCCCTGGACGCCAAGCGTAGCGCCGGTGGCAGACATGCCGCGTGTCGACAGCCCGAATGTCGCGCTGGCGGGAACGGCTGTTTTATCTGGGCGGTTGAGGGTTGTGGTATTCGCGACCGGGTCGCGTACCGAGTTCGGCCGGATCGCCCGCCTCACACAGATGGAAGATGCGCCGGTGTCGCCGTTGCGCAAGCAACTCGCGCGTGCCAGCCGTCTTATTGCCGCGATGGCGGTCACGATCGGTATCGCGTTCCTCGGCATCGGTCTGCTGGCGGGGTTGCCGGTTTGGCAGGATTTCATGTTTTGTATTGGGATTATCGTCGCCATGGTACCGGAGGGCTTGCTCCCGACCTTGACGTTGGCGCTGGCCTTGGCAGCACAGCGTATGGCCAAACGGAACGTTCTGATCCGCCATCTGACATCCGTGGAGACGCTTGGATCGGCCAGTGTGATTTGTACCGACAAGACCGGCACACTGACCGAAAACCGCATGCGCGTAAGGCAGGTGTTACTCGCCGACACTATCTTCGCGGTGCCGGAACTCACCGCCAACCCGATCCGCGAGCACGCTGATTTCTTTCGGGCGGCAGCGCTTTGCCACGAATTACGGCGGATCGAGGATACTGGCCCTTGGCTGGGGGACCCCATGGAAATCGCCCTCGTGGAAATGGCGGAGCGGGCGATAGGACGGGTGCCCGTGGCACTTCGTTTATCGGAACAACCTTTCGATTCCGACCGCATGCGCCAGTCGGTTACTTACGCGATGCCCGACGGTCTCCTGCTCGTTTGCAAGGGCGCGCCGGAAACCGTCGTGCCGCTATGTCGTCTCATTGCCGGAAACCGTGGGGCTGTGCCCTTGTCGCCCGAAATCCAGCAACACATCGTCCGCGCTCAGGAAGCCATGGCGGCGCGGGGCCTGCGGGTCCTGGCCTTCGCGTCCCGGCGTCTCGGCCCGAACGATCCCAATGCCGAAGAGGATCTCGTCTTCCTTGGTCTGGCTGGACTTGAGGACCCACCGCGAGCCGAAGTGCCGGACGCGATCGCCAGGTGCCACGCGGCTGGAATCAGAATTATCATCCTGACAGGCGATCATCCCTGGACTGCATCCGCCGTCGCACAGGAAATCGGTGTGGCAGCGTTCGGTAAACCCGTCGTCCTGACGGGCGATCGATTACGGCAGATGTCGGACGCGGACCTCGGGATCGCGTTGGATACAATAGATGTGGTGGCGCGTGTCGCCCCGGACCAAAAGCGGCGTATCGTGCGGGCGCTTCGCGACAAGGGGCATGTTGTCGCGGTCACCGGGGACGGCGTCAACGATGCGCCGGCACTGAAGGCAGCGCATATCGGCATCGCGATGGGTATCGCGGGCACGGACGTTGCCAAATCGACCGCGGATATGATTCTCCTCGACGACAATTTTGCGAGTATTGTCAGTGCGATCGAGGAAGGCCGAGCGGTCTTCCAAAATATTCGCCGATTCTTGACATACGTTCTGGTGCATAACGTCGCTGAACTGGTTCCCTTTCTCGCATTCGCGTTGTTCCCGATTCCACTGCCACTGACACCGATTCAGGCACTCTGCGTGGATATGGGCACCGACTCGCTCACAGCGCTCGGACTCGGTGTGGAACGAGCGGGGCCGGATGTGATGCGAATTCCGCCACGCGCACCAAGCCGCCGTCTTATGGATTTACCGTTGGTGTTGCGCAGTTATGCGTTTCTGGGGTTGATGGAAGCAGTCGCGGCAATGTCGGCGTTCTTTTTCGTTTTACATTTGGGTGGTTGGCACTATGGGGACATCCCCGCACCGGATGCCACGTATTATCGGAGCGCCACTGCTGCCAGCCTCACGGCAATTGTCGTGACCCAGATCGTGAACGTGTATATCTGCCGCAGCGCGGTGCGCTCCGTTTTCCGCATGCCGTTATTCGATAATCCCGTAATCCTGGCAGGGATCGCGCTGGAAGTCGCCTTGGTTCTGGCATTCGATTACAGCGCTTTTGGCAACAGGTTGCTGGACACCGAGCCCGTGCCGCTGGTGTTGTGGTTGTTTTTGCTGCCCTTCGCCGTCGCTATGCTGCTGGCAGAGGAAGCGCGCAAATGGTTAACACGCCGACTGCTTCGGGCACGAACCGCTCGTTCGCTGCCCAATCATGCGGAAAAAGCCGATGCCTGAGCTGCCGGATATCGAATTATTCCGGCAGCTGGTGGAGCGGCATTGCCGGGGCCGTATCATAGCAAAGGCAACCGTCCTTGACCCTGGGATACTGCGGGACACCTCTCCCTCGGCGTTACAGCACAGCCTGGTGGGCAGCCGTCTCATGGCCTGTCGTCGTCATGGCAAAATCTTGTTTATCGAAGTCAATGGATCCGCCGTTCTGGCCATGCATTTTGGCACGAATGGATCGCTGCGATATGTTGTTCCCAACCAATCGGAGCCACCTTACACCCGCTTGCGTCTGGACTTCACTGACGGGGACCACCTGGCCTACATCAACCCAAGGCGCATTGGACGCGTTGTGCTGGCGCGGAGCGTCGAAGCGATCATTGACCGGGATGGTCTCGGTCCCGATGCTCTGGATCCGTCGCTCGATGCGGAAGCGTTGGCAGGCCTGCTCGGTAAGCGTGCTCAAAGTGTCAAAGCAGTACTGATGGACCAAACACTGATCGCCGGGATCGGGAACATCTTCGCGGATGAAATCCTGTTCCAGGCAAAGGTACATCCCAACCTTCGGGCGAGTTCCCTCAATGCCGCTACCATCCGATGTCTTTTCCAGACAATGCGGTCAGTGTTGCGGACAGCGATCGAGCGCGGTGTTGGCGCGGAGGTTTCCACGACCCAGACACCGAAAGGCTTCCTGCTGCCCGAGCGCCATTCGCGCGGTCGGTGCCCACGCTGCCGCACCCCTATTCAGGCGGATAAGCGCGGCGGCCGCACGACCTATTACTGTCCCGCCTGCCAGCCGAAGAATGATTGACCCACGTCAATGCGCGCACCCGCTCGCGGTACTAGCAATGCTGGCGCTGCGCGAAAGGCAACGCTATGCGTCTGATCCATCAGGTTGTCGAGGATTTGAAGGGCTTGCCGGATGTGCAAGTCAGCCCGATCGGTGCTGCTCTTGAAGAATTGCTTGGTGGCGAACGCGGCTCGTTACCCGACTTGGCTGACCGGTTCACCGAGGCTGGATTGGGGCACATCATGGCGTCGTGGGTCACCAACGGACCGAACCTGCCCATTGACCCAAAGGACCTCCGGCGCGTCATCGGTGAGGAACGGATTGGCGACCTCGCGACACTAGCCGGCCTGTCATCAGACGATTTTGCCGTGCACTTGGCTCGGCTGTTGCCCTCAGCGGTGCATCGCATGACGCCGGAAGGCGCATTGGACGCGGCGGCCAGTTCCCGAACGTCGTGAGGCATATCATGTTATATGAGCTGGACATCCTGGAGGCACGACGGATCGCCGAACTGGCGTTGGAAGCCCGCGAGGTCCGTGATCGACTATTGGAGAAAGTCAAAGACGACGACCTCGGTGAGCCCGTGCCGGTGCGCGGGGAGCACAACCCCTCCCGCAATGTCGTGCTGGACAGTGCGCTGGACAATAACCCAGCGTTTGTCACGCTGCGTGAGGCGATCGCCGGGCTGCCTCGCGACATACGGGACAAGCTTTGGGTGGTGACGCAGATAGGCGGCGGACAACGTGCGATCCTGGATTGGGATGGCACTGTCCTCGAGGCCGCGGCACTGCCGGATCACGACCTTCTGGCATTTATGCTGGGGGAGCCCGATCTGCACGATAGCCTGCAAAAGGGCCTCTACATGCTGGGTGTGTCGAAAACGCTGAGCGATGTCGACTGAGACCCAAAATGTGCTGGAACCCGCTCGTCCGGACACGCATACCGGACGCGATACACCGCGAACCAACGGTTGGATTGCCGAACGGCTTCGTCAGGCGGCGACCCTCCTGGCGGCGCAGGGCGCCAATCCATTTCGTATTTCCGCGTATCGGCGGGCGGCCGACGCGATCGAACAGCTTTCGGCTGACCTGTTGGAGATCGACGGACACACCGCACTTGTAGCCACTCCAGGCATTGGGCCCTCGATAGCCGGCGCCGTCGCGGAAATGCTGGCGACGGGTCGCTGGGGGTTTCTCGAGCGCTTGAAAGGGGCCTCCGATCCGGAAGCGCTGTTCTGCTCCGTTCCCGGCATCGGACCGGCGCTGGCGCGCGACATTCAGGAGACCCTGCACCTCGACTCGCTGGAAGCGCTGGAAGCCGCCGCCCATGACGGCCGGCTAAGGCAGGTCCCGGGGTTTGGTGCGCGACGGGCGGCCATGGTCCGCAGCACGCTCACCGATTTACTCGGCCGAATCCGCCCCCCTGCCCGACGCATCGCCGATGAGCCGGACGTTGCGATATTGCTCGATGTGGATCGTGAGTACCGGGACAAGGCCGCCGCGGGCAGCCTGCGGAAGATCGCGCCAAAACGCTTCAATCCGAATAAGGATGCCTGGCTGCCGGTGCTGCATACCGAGCGCGGCCCGTGGCACTTCACCGCACTCTATTCCAACACGGCGCGGGCGCATCAGCTTGGACGGACCGCCGACTGGGTGGTCGTCTATTTTCATCGCGATGCCTGGCAGGACGGCCGGAGAACCATCGTAACCGAGACACAAGGCCCGGCCCGCGGGTGCCGCGTTGTGCGCGGGCGAGAGGCGGAATGCCTCGTGGTTTCTTTTCCCAGCACCTAGAGCGCGCTGACCGTAAACGGTCAGCGCGCTCTAGGGATTGATTTGTGTCGCAGATTCACGCGTCCGCGCATACGCGCTTCTGCGATCTGCTCTAACAGGAGGTAACCGATGCCCGACGATATGACCTTGCAGGCGATGGTGATGGATGAACTCACCTGGGTACCGAACGTCAATGCCGCGCATATCGGTGTTTCGGCGCGCAATGGTGTGGTGACACTAAGCGGTACCGTCAACAGCCTGGTTGAAAAGGTCGCGGCCGAACGCGCCGCCCGCCGGGTGAGAGGTGTGCAAGCGGTCGCGCAGGAAATTGCCGTCGACTCCGGCTCGACCCATCGGCATATGGACGCGGAAATCGCCGACCGGGCGTTAAAGATACTTAACTGGGATCTGGAGGTACCGGATGAACGGATCCAGGTGGCGGTGGAGCACGGCATCGTAACGCTCACCGGTACCGTTATGTATCAATATCAAAAACAAGCGGTTGAGCGCGACGTCGGAAAACTGGGCGGTGTGACGGAGGTCGTCAATAAGATCGACATCCAACCGACCGCCAATCAGGTCATCGATCCCGACACCGTGCATGTGAAGATCCAAAATGCTCTCCAGCGTACCGTCGCGCTGGAAGCGACGCACATTGCTGTCGCGGTGCAAGGCAGCCTGGTCACACTGCGGGGCAAGGTGAAGACCTGGTGGGAGCGGAGCATCGCCGAGAACGCTGCCTGGTCGTCGCCGGGCGTGACCGAGGTCGACAATCAACTCATCGTCGGGGATTGAACCATCGACGAGCGCTGATTGTCCGCGGCGGACGGGCGCCCGTCAGGGCTCGATCCTGAGTTCGTCCACCACCTCCACGACCCCTGGGGCAGCCCAGGCAGCGTTTTCGGCGACATGCCGCTCCTGCCAACCTTGGACATGGCCTCGCAATGTGACCTTGCCGTTTTGTACGTCGACGCGAATATGGGATGCCTCAACCTCGGCGTTACGACGCAATGCTTGTTCGATCTTACCCTGAACCACGTCCGGTTTCGCGGATGTCCCCGGCATTGGAAGGACACGGATCAGGTTCACGACACCCCGCACGCCGTTGAGTCGCCGGACGTCGGTTTCAGCCTCGGCCTTCTGGTACTGGAAACCGACGTCGCCGGTGAGGGTCACCACCCCATGCTCCACCTTGACCCGCAGTTTCTCATGCGGAATTTGGGTATCCCATGTCAGGATGTCGACGGCCCGACCCGCGATCTCATCGTCGGAGCGCCGGCGATCGTTCGGTAACCGGACTTCGATTTCCTCGGCGATTGCTTTGACACCGCGCACGCGGCCCGCCGCCTGCTCGGCGTCTCTTTTCGCGGCGAAACTCTCGACGAAGCCGGTGAGCGTCACGACTCCATCCTTTGCGACGACACCGATGTGCGCCGCATCGAATTTCGGGTCCCAGGCCAATTCGTCGATCACCAGGGATTGCAGTGCTTGGTCATTCGACATGATGACAGCTCCTGTTTCGCGTGAATTCCGGTTCAGATGCCGCGTAGCAATTTGCGCGCCTTGTCTCTGGTTACGGGCGTCGCGAGACGATCGCCCTGATCGGTCAATTGTCCCGGGAATTCGCCGAGATTTTCCATGATCTCCGCCTCTTCGACCGGCTCGATCGCGACTATGTCTCCATGATGTTGTGTCATCGGATTCGGCAGTTGTCCGGCGGTCGGGTTATCCTCGATTCCTTGCAATTCCCGAGCACGTTCAAGATACTCGTCCATGCGGCCCTTCGGGGAACCGTCGGCGCGCCACATCCTTTTTGCTCGTTCTCGGATGAGCCGATCATGATCTTTGTCCGTGCCAGCCATAATGTCCTCCGATCATCGTATTTCTAAGAAACGGTCATAGAGGAATGACGGTGCTTGCTTGCGGACCGTGCTCGCCTTCGCCATCGTGAATGGTGTAGCGCACCCTGTCCCCGACGGTCAGTTTCTCGAATTCCGCTCCAACGACGGCATTCCGATGCAGGTAGACCTCATCGCCAGTGTCGGTGACAAGGAAACCATAGTCCGGAAACAGACGGACAATGCGCCCCACCGTGGGCTCAGCGTGCGCCTTTACATCGCCTCGCATGCTTCGGACGTAGTCCTGCAGCTGTCGGCGGACCGCATTGAAAGCATCGCGGACGGCGAGGGGCAAATCTTCGTGCGCCTGATGCTCCGGCGGATCGCGCCGCACCACAATTTCCCGCCCGGGCACCACCAGATCGACGCGGACGTGAAAAAGTCGGCCGTGGCGCTGATGACGGTGATGCGCCTCCACCACCACACTACAGGCAGTGATCCGATCGAAATATTGCTCAAGATCAGCAACATGCGCTCGAACGGCATCTTCGACGCCGATCGGCGGCTCCATACCACGGAAGGCTATTCTGAGGGGCTCCTGCATAGCGAACTCCTGGCTTTCTTTCCGCTATCCTGGGCGCTATTGGCGGCGCCCGCATTGATCCCGATCAATGCGTTATGGCGTCGCGTCGTCATTTCATCAGAAGCGGGAGATTCCCGGAGATGCCTACAATTTATCCAGTATGCGGGTGCCGGCTGTCGCCGTGGCGATTTCCGGTGAATCCGCGATGAGCGGTCATGAGCTGTTTGTCCTCGAAGAAGACGGGATTCTCTGAGCATTGCTCTGGAGGCCTTCAATCCCTTACAGTACGCGTTTGCCGACAACCTTTCCTCGACAGCCATAACGCGGAAAAAGCAGACCTCACCCCATGACGCGCCGCACCGGATCGGCTAAACGCCGCCGCATGATCCGCCTCTCCACCGCCTCCCCCGGCTTCGAACCCGCCTTCACCGCTCTGCTCGGTCAGGCGCGGGAGACGACCGAGACCGTCGACCAGGCTGTCACCGCCATCATCGCCGACGTACGCGCCCGCGGCGACGCGGCGCTCTTCGATTACACCGCCCGCTTCGACCGTTTCACCGCGACAACCCTGCGCATCACCGAAAGACAGATCGACGCCGCCACCGCCGGCATCCCCGCCGAACTCCAGCAAGCGCTGGACCTCGCCGCCACCCGGATCGAGGCCTTCCACAAAGCCCAACTCCCCGCCGATCTGAAAATGACGGACTCGGCCGGCCTGACCCTCGGCATGCGCTGGGGCGCGCTGGATTCGGTCGGCATCTACGTGCCCGGCGGCAAGGCGGCCTATCCGTCGTCGGTCCTGATGAACGCGATCCCGGCCCGCGCGGCTGGGGTTTCCCGGATTGCCATGTGCGTGCCGACGCCGGACGGCATTCTGAACCCACTGGTCCTCGCCGCCGCCCGCCGCGCCGGGGTGTCCGAGATATACCGGGTCGGGGGCGCGCAGGCCGTCGCCGCTCTCGCGTACGGGACAACGACCATCGCCCCGGTGGACCGCATCGTCGGCCCCGGCAACGCCTACGTCGCCGAGGCCAAGCGCCAGGTGTTCGGCCGCGTAGGTATCGACAACATCGCCGGCCCCTCGGAAGTGGTGGTCCTCGCGGACGCCAACAACGACCCGCGCCGGGTCGCCATCGACCTCATGGCGCAGGCCGAACACGATGAGGCCGCGCAATCCATCCTGATCACTGACAGCGCCGCTTTCGCTGACGCGGTGGCCGCGGCGGTGCTGGCGGAAATCCCGACCCTGCCCCGCGCCGCCATCGCCGGGGCAAGCTGGGACGCACACGGCGCCATCGTCCTGGTGCGGAATTGGGACGAAGCGATCACCCTGGTCGACCGCCTCGCCCCCGAGCACCTCCAGATCATGCTGCCGGACGCGGAGGCGCTGTTCGCTCGGATCAAGCACGCCGGTGCCGCCTTCCTGGGTGCTTTCTGCCCGGAAGCGGTGGGGGATTATGTGGCCGGCCCCAACCATGTGCTGCCCACGGGACGCACCGCGCGCTTCGCCTCCGGCCTGTCGGTATTCGATTTTCTCAAGCGCACGACATGGATCGCGGCGGATCGGGCGGCACTCGACCAGATCGGCCCCGCCGCCGTGGCGCTGGCGGAGGCGGAAGGTTTGCAGGCGCACGCCCGCAGCATTTCCGTCAGGCTCCAAGGGAAAACTTGACCTTTCCGGCGCGCATCATCATGTTCCGCGCGAAATCAACCAGATGATGAGGCCTGATGTCCAAAGAAGACATGATCGAATTCAGCGGCACGGTGATGGAGCTGCTGCCCAACGCCATGTTCCGCGTGAAGCTCGACAACGAACACAGCATCCTGGCGCACACCAGCGGCAAGATGCGCAAGAACCGCATCCGCGTGCTGGCGGGTGACCGGGTGAACGTCGAGATGACGCCCTACGACCTGAGCAAGGGACGCATCACCTTCCGGTTCAAATAGGTGTCGCACCCACCGCTGGTGCTGGCGTCGTCCAGCCCGCGGCGTCTTATGCTCCTGGCGCAGCTGGGCATTACGCCCGCCCGCGTCATCTCCCCCGACATCGATGAGACTCCGCTGCGCGACGAGCAGCCACGCCTGTACGCGCAGCGTATGGCGCGCGCGAAGGCGGCGGCCGTGACGCACGACGGTGTCTTGGTGCTGGCCGGCGACACCGTGGTCGCGGTCGGGCGCCGCATCCTCCCCAAGGCGGAAACCGAGGCCGAGGCACGCGCCTGCCTGAAATTGCTGTCCGGCCGCCGGCATCGTGTGCTGACCGCCATCGCTTTGACCGCACCGGATGGCCGCACCCTGGAACGCCTGTCGGAGAGCATCGTCACCTTCAACCGCGTCACCGATGCCCAGGCCGATGCCTACATCGCCAGCGGCGAGTGGCAGGGAAAGGCCGGCGGCTACGCCATCAACGGCCTGGCCGCCAGCTTCGTGCGCTTCCTGTCCGGCAGCTACTCCGGCGTGGTCGGGCTGCCGCTGTTCGAAACCGCGCAGTTGCTGCGGGGGTTCGGCTGGTCGGTGCCGTGAGCGGCGAGCGCATCCTGGCGGCGTGCAGCCCCGGCGAAATACGCGTTGCCGTGGTGCGGGGGAGCACTCTGCTGGATTACGCGCTCTGGCGCCCCGGCCTGCCGGACGGGGTCGGAGACATCCACCGGGGGCGCGTGAGCGCGATCATGCCCTCAATGGGCGGCGCGTTTGTCGCGCTGGCGGATGGGGACGGATTTCTGCCGGATAGCGAGGGAGCAAAAGGCCTGACCGAGGGCACCATCCTCCCCGTGCGGGTAACGCGAGCGGCGTTGGGCGGGAAAGGACCGCGGTTGAGTGCGCGTTTGACCCGCCTTGTACCGCCAGGGCCGGTAGGCCTGATCGAACGGGGCCCCGGCGCGGTCGAACGGTTCGCGGCCGCGTATCCCGATGCCCCCGTGCTGATCGACGATCCAGCCATCGCGGCGCTATTCCTGGGTCGCTGCTCCGTCGTACCCCAAGCCTTCGACGACGGTATCGAATCCCAGGTCGAGGCCCTGTCCGACTCCATCGTCACCCTCCAAGGCGGCGCCAGCCTGTCGATCCACCCCACCCCGGCCCTGGTCGCGATCGACACCGACAGCGGTGGGCGGCAGGACTCCCACGGGGCGGTCAACCGATCCGTCGCCCCTGCCGTCGCCCGCGAAATCCGCCTGCGGAACCTATCGGGCGCCATCGTCGTGGACCTCGCCGGCCTGGCGATTCGCAAGCGCACCGCCCTCGGCCCCGCCATCGCCGCCGCGCTGGCCGACGACCCGCTGAAACCCCGCTTCCTCGGCTTCACCGCCCTCGGGTTGGCGGAGATTCTGCGCACCCGCATCCACCCGCCGCTGCACGAGCTGCTGGCCGGGCCGCACGCCGCCGGCTTGGCCGCGCTGCGTCGCATCGTGCGCAACCTTGACCCCGACCCGCGCCGCCAACCAGCTCTCCGCGCCGCCCCCGCGGTCGTCGAAGCCCTACAGCGCGATCCCGTCGCGCTTCCCGACCTCGCCCGTCGCACTGGGAAAAGCTTGACGCTACGATCGGACCCGTCTTTGACCGGAACCGACTGGAGGCTAGAGCAAGAGCATGGCTGACCCGCGTTGCCCGATTTGCAACAAACCCGCGACCCCGGCCAACCGGCCGTTCTGTGGCAAGCGCTGCGCCGACGTGGATTTGGGCCGCTGGCTCACCGGCCAATACGTGATTCCCGGCCCGCCGGAGGCGCTGGACGAAGACCCGCCCGCTTCACCGGATGAGGGTTGATCCCCCGGCACGGCTGGGGTAATCACCCTGCCTCCGCCGTGGGCCTCCCCTTGGCGGTCAGAGGCCCAGGTAGCTCAGTTGGTAGAGCATGCGACTGAAAATCGCAGTGTCGGTGGTTCGATTCCGCCCCTGGGCACCATTATAACCCCCGGATATATCAGCATATTTTGGGTATTTTGAAGCTCATCGCCAACTTGGCCAGATCGGCCTCTGTGTAATTCCTGTGTAAGCGGGACATCAGGAAGCGCGTGCCGATCTCTTTTTCGGTCGATAGCGATCGTCGAGCTTATCCATCGCTTCCGCGATATGGGAGCCGGACTGGTGGGCGTACCGCTCGACCATCGCCATGGTCTTATGGCCGCTGATGCGCTTGACGGTTGGCAGATCGACCCCCGCCTGAACCAGGTGCGTGATGGCGGTATGACGGAGGGTGTGGCGGACGACCTGTTTTGGGTCGAGACCCGCGGCGGTGACCGCGCGCACAAACGCCTTGCGGACATCGACCGTATGCCCCTGCTCGGCTCCCACCGACGGAAACAGCCAGGGCGTGCCCTTCGGCAAAGTGTCGATGTATTCGGTCAGGAACGAAGCCAGATCAGCCGAAATCGGCTGCGTGCGGGCACCCGCTTTCGCCGCGGGGATATAAATTGACCTCGCGTCAAGGTTCACGTGCTCACGGCGAATGGCAAGGATTTCCGACTTGCGCATCCCGGTCCGCAGTCCAATCAGTATGAATGGATAAATCTGCCGATTTTGGTCCGACCTGGCGCCCTCCAACAGGGCCGTCGCCTGGACCGGGGACAGGTAGACGATACGACCGTTGTCCTCTTTCAGCTTCCGTATTTTTGCCGGCTGCCGCTCGGTCCAGTCCCATTCGACCGCCTTGTTGAGCAGGTGCGACAGAGTCGCCAACTCCCGGTTGACGGTGGCCGGTTTGTTCGTTTGCGGTGGTTGCCCCGCCACAGGTTTCTTGCGGGTCTGGACAGGCTGACTGAGGCGATGCTTCTTGTAACGTTCGATATCGGAACCGGTAATCTGGCCGATCTGAAGTTCCCCCAGGAATGGGATGAGACACTGCTCAAGGCGTTGGCGCTTGCGGTCAATTTCCCTTCCCCCTTCCTCGCGAAGGCGGTCGAGATAAAGCGGTGCCGCCGCAGCGAGCGTCAACGGCACCTTCCTGCGCTTCGGCAGGTTCAATCGACCTTCCCGCGCTTCGTGCCGGACCTTGGAGATGAATTCTTCCGCCGTGGTTCTGGTGACGCCATCCGATTCACGGCCGAGATTTCGATGGATACGCTGCCCATCCACCATGACGTTGACCGAGAACAGGCCGTCGCCGTTGCCCAGTCGTTCGAACGTAATTCCCTGTTCACTCAGGCTTTCGCCTGGTTGTAGGGCGCGTGTCTTTGTGCGGGTGAGCTTGCTAAAGGTTCGGGTCATTTGCCCCTCGACCGGTCAGAACGGAATTTCATCGTCGAGATCGCCTCCGGATACCCCGGCCTCCGTCTTCGGCGGAGGCCGAGCCGCCCTTTGCCACCTAGGGAGGGCGGTCGTGGACTGGCTCCCGTTGGCGACGGCCTTGAAAACCGGCCAATGTTCACGAAGCCGGTCCCAAATCATGGACCCTTCCTTTATTTCCCAGGTCCATTCCGCCGGTGCACCGGAAAAGCGTCCCTTCCATACGACGCCATTTTCGCGCACCAGCTTCCACACCAATTGCTCCTCGTGGGTAAGCAGATCAGGGTAGTTTAACGCGAGCCGGACCACGCGATCAGGTTCATCGAGGTCCCAAAGGTGTCGCGCCCGCTCCGCATCAGCGACGGATACGCCCTCGTCGTTAAACGGCTCTTCGAGCCAAACCCGGGACAGGCTCTGTTCGACCGCCCATTCGATGTAGCTGCTCAGCGGGCGGCGGTGCTTCCGCGCCGCCAGCTCAGCCAGATACTTCAGCTTGGGATCAAGGCGGACGGTGACGACCTCCGACTTCTTCCCAGCCCCTTCAGCGCGATCTCGCTTCATCCGAAAATCCCCGTGTCATAAGTTCCAGGAACTACGCATAGCCATCTAGCATACGTGTAGGCGATTGCAATACGGGAAAGTTTATATCCTACTGTTTCCATCCTGTTCTTGCTGGAGTCGCGCATGCAGATCGAGATGGAGAGGGTAAAGGTAGTGATTTACCCGGACGGCCGGCTGGATACCGACAATGCCGCACGCTTCCTTGGGCTAAGCCCCAAGACCCTGGCCATCATGCGATCAGTCGGAAACGGCCCACGGTTCGTGAAACGCGGGCGGGTGTTCTATTTCCTGGACGATCTTCAGTCCTGGATTGCCGAGAGGCCGAGAGTCCGTAGCGCAGCACAAGCGCGATTCGTAGGCTGAAGGCGCTGGGCTCATGGCTGATATTGAGACCGCCTTAGACCGGGATCGGGGACGACTGACGTTTCGGCCGAACGCGTGTGCAGGCCGGATGTCGTCGGCCCACTGCGTCAACCTGCGCCGCCCATCGTGGTGCCGGCGGGAACTCCGAGTCGCACCGGAAGCACGCCGCGCGCCGAGGAAGGTGGGGCCGTGAGGCGCATTGATCCCTCACTGGCCGAACTGCTGCTGCTTCTCGCGTTCGCCGGGTGGCTGCGGTTGGCCTGCGGTCTTGGTTGAGCAGCGGCCCACCGAGAAAGACGATGCCGGTCAGGGCTTGGCCCTGTCCATGCTGGCAGAGCGTGTTCGCTGGGTGACCTGGCGGAACGAGCTACGCAACGGCAAGCAAACCAAAGTCCCCTACTCGCCGCGCAATGACCGCAGGGCCAAGGCGGACGATCCTACCACCTGGGGGACCCGCACCGAGGCCGAAGCCGCCGTGGCCCGTCTGGTCAACGGCAGCGGTGGCGGCATTGGCCTCCAGCTTGGGCTTCTGGGCGACGACCTGGCGATCGGGGGAATCGATCTCGACACCTGCCGTGCCGCGGACGGAACCCTGGAACCCTGGGCTGTCGAGGTTGTGGCCAGGATCGGCTCCTACGCGGAAGTTTCGCCATCCGGCACCGGTGCAAAGGTGTTCTTCATCTTCTCCGCGGCGGAGCTGGCGTCATTGCGCGCCATCATGGGTAAGAAGCCCGGGGAAGGTTCTGGGCGGAAATGGGCGCGGGGCAAGGGAGACCACCCGCCGAGCATCGAGTTGTATCTCGACGGCAGGTATTTCGCGCTGACCGGTCAACCCTTGCCTGGCAGTCCGAACGAACTGCGCGCCGTCACGTCCGAGGTGCTGACCTGGCTGATCCGCGAAGCCGGCCCTGCCTTCGTTGGGAAAAGCCTCACACCAAAAGCGTCACGCGGCGCAGACTCGTCGCGTAGCTCCGTTGCGTTCCGCAAAGGGATTTCCCTGCGATCGGGCGGCCGGACGTACGACCAGATGGTCGACGCCTTGCGTGTCGATCCCGAAACGGCGGACTGGTGCCGCGATAAGGGTGACGCAAACGACGGCCGGGAACTGCGGCGTATTTGGGAAAAGGCTGCCGATTGCGCGTGGCTCGCACATTGTCAATGCAACGATAAAGGCAACCTGCGATCCAACCTCGTCAACGTGCTGGTGGCATTGCGGGAAGCTCCAGCATTGGGCGGAATGTTCGCGTATGACGACATGCAGCGCGTACCGATTCTGACGCGGTTGCTCTCTGGCGAGACCTTCACGCCGCGGCCGGTCCGAGACGAAGACGTGACCGCAGTACAGGAATGGTTGCAGCGAGCTGGCCTGACGAACGTCTCGAAGGACACGGTGCATCAGGCTGTCGATCTGCGTTCCCGCGAGTGCGCGTTTCATCCAGTCCGCGACTATCTGACCGCACTGAGTTGGGACAGAAAACCGCGTCTCGCCACGTGGTTGCATATCTATCTGGGAGCGAAACAGGACGCCTACGCGCAGGGCATCGGGCCGTTGTTCCTCATTGCGATGGTAGCACGGATATTCAAGCCGGGTTGCAAGGGCGACTATATGCTGGTGCTGGAAGGCCCGCAGGGCGCTCTAAAGTCAACCGCATGCAGAATCCTTGGCGGTCTGTGGTTTTCGGATAATTTGCCCGACATTCGAGTCGGCAAAGACGTGTCACAGCACCTCAACGGCAAGTGGCTGATTGAGGTGGCTGAACTGTCGGCACTGGACAAGGCGGAGGCCGCGGCACTCAAGGCATTCATAACCCGCGCCGAAGAACGCTATCGGCCGAGCTATGGACGCAAGGAAGTAATCGAGCCTCGGCAATGCGTGTTCATTGGCACCACGAACAAGCATGCTTACTTGCGCGACGAAACCGGCGGCCGGCGCTTTTGGCCGGTCAAGGTGGGAACGATCGACACCAACGCGCTGACGCGAGATCGGGATCAGCTTTTTGCCGAGGCTGTGCATCTCTACCGACAACGGCGCCCGTGGTGGCCAGATCGGGCTTTCGAGGTCGAACACATCCAACCGCAACAGGATGCCCGTTACGAAGGTGATGCGTGGGAGCAGGCGATTTCGGAATGGCTGGAGAACTGGAATCGTGACCCGCAGCGCCCACCGCTGACGATCCTGACCGTGGCTCGCCAAGCCCTGTTCATCGAGACGCCCAAGATCGGGACCGCGGATCAGCGGCGGATTTCGGCCGTGCTGGAGCAGCTGGGATGGATGCGCGGCGAGCGGACGATGAACGGTCGCCCATGGGTTCGGCGCCATGACGCATGACGCATATGACGCACTTGCCTTACGAGGGGCTGACAAGTTGAGAATGTTACGAGCAGAGACGTACTTGGTGCGTAGGGCGCTTGTACACGAAATGCGTCATGTGCGTCATGCGTCATTCCGAGCGTATCGTTCCGATTTCGGTGCGCCGAACGGGAACCAATTGTTCCGATCACAAGCAAATGGAATCGCGCCGTCCGACGGCGGCGAATTGCGCCTGTCGCGAAGGACTGTGTGAATGGCAAAGCACAAGAAGCGCCGCATTTTCGAGGTTGCACCTGCCGCCGACTATGGACCGGCCATGATGAGGGATCGCGACGGCCGCCTGCGGGCCGCCTGGGACGGCGCCGCCGCCGGGATCGAACTGGCGGACGTGCCAGACATCGATCGGCCGGATAAGCGCGTTACGGTGCGCGTGGCACGGCGGAGGGACCCGCTCATGGCCATCTTGGAACCGCGGCGAGACGGGCCGGGCCGGGTACAGTTCCTGGCGGCCGAGCAGTTTCGTCTCGATACCGCCCTGGCCGATGGCGTGCGAGGCGAGAATGAGCGTCTCGGCATCTCCGGCGGCACTTCGGGTGACGGCCCGACGCAAACGATGATCGACGCGCAGGGCCGAGTGCAACGGGCATGGTTGGCCATTCGTGGGCCACAGAACGAGGCCGAGGTCGCCGACGTGGTACGGCTTGTCGTGCTTGGTCTGGCAACGCTGGAGTCGCTCGACGCTGCCCGACGGACCCGCCGCCACACCGGCCGCGCGATCCTACTGGTTGGGCTGGACCGGCTGGCGTGCCACTACGGATTGACCCCACGGGAGAATTCGCGCTTGACCGTCGGGGCGGCTGTCAAGTAGTAGAGGCTCTAAGTTGCATAACTGCGACCGGAGCGCGGCGCCGCCCTGCAAGGGACTGGCGCCGTTGTCGTTTGAGGGTCGGTCGCCTCGCCCCGATCAGGTCCAGCCAGGGCGGCAAGTGGACACCGCCGACAATGCCGTTCCGACCGCCCGTCCATCAGCCCGCCCATGGTGGCGCCGCCGCCAAGCGGCAGGCGCATGATCGCTGGCGTGGCTCGGCGGCGTCGCGCGGATACGACAGTGCGTGGCGAAGGCTGCGCGCCGCCAAGCTCAAGGCCGATCCGCTGTGCTGGTGGTGCCAGAGCCTGGGGCGGCTGACCGCGGCGAACACGGTCGATCATATCGTGCCGATTTCCGAACGGCCCGACCTGCGGCTGGTTTGGAGCAATCTTCGGTCCGGGTGCAAGCCGTGCCACGACGCGCACACGGCGCGCCAGGTCGCCGAAGGCCACCGCGGCATGCGCGGCGCGCGCCGATGATCCCGCCATGACCGGAGTCTGAAATACGATGGGCTTCTGGTCGCGGGTCGCCGATTTCGCGCGCCGCCGCTCCGGCGAAACCGACGATGGCCGCCTCTGGGGCGAGTGGGGTGATACGGGCCAGTCGGCCTCGGGCATGCCGGTCAGCACGACGACGGCGATGCGCCATGTCGCGGTGATGGCGTGCGTCTCGATCCTCGCCGGGGATGTGGCGAAAATTCCGCTCGGCGTTTTCCGCCGCCTACCGAATGGCGGCAAAGAGGGGCTGAAAGACCATTTCCTCAATCGCCTGTTGCGAAACCCAAACAACTGGCAGGACGGGTTCGAGTTCAAGGAGATGTTGCAGGCTTCGCTGGTGTTGCGCGGCAACGGCTACGCCGTCGCGGTGCGGAACCAGCGCGGCGTGCCACTGTATATGGTGCCGATCCACCCTGACCGGGTCGGATTGTTCGAGGCCCCGTCCGGGGAATACTTCTACGCGGTAACGCGGAACGGGCTGCATGAGATGGCGATGCTGCGCGAGCAGCCGCTGCTGATCCCATCCCGCGACATGTTCCATCTGCGCTGGCTGCCAATGTGGAATTCTCTCCTCGGTTCGTCGCGGCTGAGCATGGTGCGGCAGTCGATTGGCCTCTCGATGGGGCTGGAGGAACATCAGGCGCGGTTCGTGGGCCAGGGCGCCCGCACCGGCGGCGTGCTTTCGACGGATCAGAAGTTCGCGAGCAAGGAGGTCCGCGAGCAACTCCGCGACGAGTGGCAACGGTTACAGTCCGGCCCGCGTAATTCCGGCGCGACGGCGATCCTGGAGCAGGGGCTGAAATGGCAGCCGCTCGGGCTGACCATGGTGGACAGCCAGTTCATCGAGAGCCGGAATTTTCAACTGCGGGATATCGCGCGCGCGTTCGACGTGCCGCCGTATAAGCTGGCGATCGAGGGCGAGACCGAGGGGCCGGCGATGGTGCAGATGGGTCAGGAATATCTGAACGGGCCAATCAGCGGGTATTGCGAGCGGTGGAAGGCGCGCGGGGAGAAGTTCTTCGACCTGGACGGCGACGATGTGTTTCTCGATTGGGACTATGGCGCGTTCGTCAAAGCCGATCTGCTGTCGCGGTTCACGGCCTATCGCCAGGCGGTCGGTGGTCCTTGGATGGCGGTGAATGAGGCGCGGCGTGGCGAGGGCATGCCAAATGTCGAACATGGCGAGACGGTGCAGCAGGCGGTGAACATGGCGCCGCTTGGGTGGGTGCCGGCGGCGGCGGGAGGCGTTGGCGATCAGGGGAGCAACCAGACCGGGGTTCCTGGCGAGGGCGGTAATGGCGATCCGAACCGCAATCCGGCGGACGATCCGGCGCCGGGCGCATAGCCCGAACGCCGCCAAGGGTATGTGGCTGGACTGCGCGCCCTGGAGCGATGCGCCTCTCGGTGGTACGATGCCTGCCCAGCGGGGGAGATCGCCGTGGACGGCAGCGACACATTTTTTCAGGTTACCGCGAAGTCGGACCACCTCGCTCGTCAGGCGAGCGCGCCCCCGCTAATGGCGTTGGCGGAGTGTGTCTGGAATGCCGTCGACGCGGATGCGATGCGCGTGGAAATCGAGTTCCAGGACGGGCCTCTTGGCGGACTTGAACGCATCGTCGTTCGCGACGACGGGACGGGTATGAACCGCGACGAGGCTCCAGGCTTGTTCGCGGGACTCGGTGGAAGCTGGAAAAGCCTCGCGGCGAAAACGAAGGGCCGCGGGCGGTTCCTTCATGGGCGCGAAGGCCGGGGCCGATTTAAGGCATTTGCTCTCGGAAGGGTGGCGGACTGGTCGGTCACGTTCCGAGACGGCAAGGCCCTGAAGGTCTTCAAGATAACCGTATTGGGGACCAGCCTCGACAAGGGCCGCATCACCGAGGCGACCGATTGCGTGGACACGGCCACGGGCACGGGTGTGGAACTGGTAATCACCGAACTTCTTCGGGACTTCCGCAGTCTTTCAGGAGAGGATGGCCGTCAGAGCCTTACAGAAATTCTAGCCCCATACCTCCTCAGCTACCCTGAGGTTCGGGTGTCGGTGAACGGACTTCTGCTTGATCCGGAGGAGGGCATCGCTCACCGGAAGGCGTATTCGCTCAAACCCGTCGAAGAAGAAGGGACCACTCACTCGGTCACGCTGGAAGTGATCGAATGGAAGCGAGCTGGAGAGCGGTGCCTCTACCTGTGCGGCGAACGGGGATTTCCCCTGCTGACCCTTGAGGAACGCCTCCCACCAGCCGACCGCGGCTATTGCGCGTATCTCCGGTCGTCTTTCATTCAGGCGCTTCACGACAAGAACGAATTAGGTCTGGGCGGCCTCAACGTCCCCTTGCAAGAAGTCCTGGTGGAGGCACGTCAAGCCATTCGCGACCACCTTCGCCGACGGGCAGCTGCCGATTCGCAGAACGTCGTGGAAGCATGGAAACGGGAGGATGTCTATCCGTACAAGGATTCAGCATCTAACCCTTTGGAACAGGCGAAGCGAGATGTCTTCGACATCGTTGCGGTCACGGCCGCCCGTCATATTGAGGACTTCGACAAAACATCTCAGAAGGCCCGCCGCCTCCAACTCCGGACCCTTCGGGCTGCGGTCGAGCAGGGCGACGAGGAAATCCAAACTGTCCTGCAGGAGGTGTTGAATCTCCAGAAGAAGGAATTGGCCGACCTCGTCGCGCTCCTTCGCGAGACTTCTTTGTCCGCGCTCATTGGGGGCGCCCGAGTAATTTCAAACCGATTGAAGGTGCTGACGGGCTTAGAGGCGTTGGTCTTCGAGGATGATTACCGAAAGACGCTGCGCGAGCGGACACAGCTCCATCGCCTGGTTGCCGAAAACACTTGGCTCTTCGGCGATGAGTTCCAACTCATGGCTGACGACGAAGGCCTGACGCGGTGCCTTGCCGAGCACGCCAAGGCCAGGGGCGTGCAGGTGCTGGGAAGCGATCCGGTCCTCCACCCCGAGAAGAAGAGGGGCATCGTTGACCTGATGTTCGGCAAACAGCGCCGTCCACACGGGTCGGCAGACATCGAACATCTTATTGTCGAATTGAAGGCGCCGAAAGTCCCGATCCGTCAGAAGGAACTGACGCAAGTCGAGAATTATGCGCAGGCCGTGGCCGCAGATTCGCGGTTCGACAAGGCTACGACTCGTTGGGTCTTCTGGGCTCTCTCGCGCAAGATCGACGATGACTACTGCGGCCTCCGGCAGATTAAGCACGCGCCTGACGGAGTGGTCGTAGAGAGCGGCAATATTGTCATTTGGGTACGAACCTGGGCCTCTCTGTTCAAGGAGAACCGCGCACGTCTGAAGTTCTTTCAGGATTCCCTGGACTTGCGCATTACGCGCGAGGGCGCGCTCGAGCATCTCAGGACCACCTATGGCAAATATCTTGAGGGGGTCCTCGTCGCCGCTGCCGAGGAACCGGCAGGCTTCGGTGAGCACGCAAGTGCCTCACGCGCAAGTAGGACCGGTAAGAGCACGGGTGCACGCCGCCGCCGAACGGACGGTGTGGCGGCGCCCTAACGTTGGTTACTCCAGGATAGTTTGAACCCCGGCGACTTACTGCGGCCGTGGCCCGCCTCGGCCGGCACCCTTGCCTCTAGGGGATGGGGGTTTCGATCCGCTCACTCGCGCCTGTCGGGACCGTGCATGGGTGAAACGCGATCAGGCGCGGAATTGGGTGGGGGGGGTAGCAGCAGCCGGTCAGTCCGCCTTTTGCATTGATTTTGCTCACTATGTTCCCGAGAGACCACGCCAAAGGGGCCGTTTTGGCCCCGATTCTGACCCGCTTTTCGACGTTGAATCAGCACCATAAACCGACTGCCGAAGCGGCGGCCGTCAGCCGGCCAGGAAGCTCTCCTGGATCGCCGCCGTGCGCAACGCCACCTCGATCCGCCGCAAATCCTTCTGCATGGCGCCGAATTGGTCGGCGAGAACCCCCGCCCGGTGCGGACTGACCTTGCGCACGGCGACCACCTGGTTGTCGCGGATGCCCGTCCGCAGCATCAGGGCGATGCGTTCGACCTGTGCCTCGAAGCCGGTGGCGAGACGTTGGTCTTCCTCCGTCGG
Organism: uncultured Acetobacteraceae bacterium; assembly: GCA_903924985.1. Classification (GTDB taxonomy): domain Bacteria; phylum Pseudomonadota; class Alphaproteobacteria; order Acetobacterales; family Acetobacteraceae; genus Rhodopila. Next base: position 39,941 of record CAIYDT010000171.1, on the reverse strand, counting down.
GCCAGGTTGGGTCTCAAGGGCGAACGACACCTGAGCCTCGGCATGGACCAGGGCGTTCGCGGTGGCGCGGAGGTCGGCGTAGGTTTTGCAAGCGCCGGTCTGGATCGCCTTGAACAGAACCATCTGACCCCTGGGGGCGAGCCTGGCGAGTTCGGTCGCCTCGGAGGGTTTGAGGTTGCCGCCCGCCAGAAGCCCTTGGTACTCCGGCTGGAGGCGCAGGAGGTCGGTCCGCTCGGTGATGCGGTGCGCGGCCTTGCCGATCCGCTGGCCGAGTTCCGCGGGCGTCCAACCCATCTGGTCCATCAACGCCTGATAGGACTTCGCCTGTTCCAGCGGGGGCACGTCGGCCCGCTGATCGTTCTCGATGATCTGCTTGATGCGGATGTCCGCTTCGTCCGGGGCCTCGATCACGATCGCACGGATGGTCGCCGCGCCGTTGATCCGGTGTGCGCGGTAGCGGCGCTCGCCGGCGACAATGAGAAAGCCCTTCTCCCCGCCGACGCGGACGGTGATCGGCTGCAACAGCCCATTTGCCCGGATGGAGGCGGCGAGTTCGCCAAGCTCCCGGTGATCGAACGTTTTTCGAGGTTGGCCGGGATCGGCGGCGATCTGCTGGACCGGAATGTCCTGGACAGCCGCTTCGGAGGCGAGCGGGACGATCGGCTCAGCCGTGCCGCCGGGGAGGTAGAAGGGAACGGCGGGCGCGGCGTTGGTCGCGGTGATCAGCCTTGTGTTCACGCCGCTACCGCTCTCGCGGAAGGTCTCGGGCGGAAGTTTTTCGGTCTCGGCGCCGATGCTGTCCAGCCAGTCGCGGAACATCCGTGCCGCCATGTCCTGGCGGAAGAACGGGCCTTCGGAGCAGATGGCGACCAGCCGGCCGCCGGGCAGGACATGCTCCCAGGCGGCGCGGATGTGTCGGATGTCCTGATTGTCTGAGAAAGGCGGGTTCATCACCACGGCATGGAACAAGCCGGGGGCCGAGGGACTGGCCGCGTGCCAGTCCTCGAAGTCCATGTGCTGGACCAAAGGATTGCCGTCGAGTGCGCGCAGTGCGGCGGCGTTGGTGCCGTCGATTTCAATGGCACGAACCTCGGCGCCAGCGGCGATCAGGTGGCGAACGATTCGGCCGAGACCGGCGGACGGTTCCAGGGCCGTATCGCCGGGTTTCAGCCGGGCCAGTTCGACCATGCGGCGGGCGAGATCGTCGGGCGTCTCGAAGAACTGGAGGGTCTTTTTGGCATCGACGGCCTCGCCGGTCTCGACGGCTTCGCCGATCAGCTCACGCGGGTCGAAGGGGAACACATGACCCTTGGCCTTGCGGTCCCATTTGCCGCGCGTGGCTTTCAGCACCTTGTCCACGCGGAGGTAGGTTTCGCGGTCGAGTTGCCCGGGGAGGGTGAGAACATTTCCGGCGATCGTCGATCGCGCGAGGATCGGGCGGATGTCGTCGGGGATTTTCGTTTTGACTAAGGACATAAGTTTCTCCTGTGGTAGGGAAGGACGCGCTCAGTCAGTGCAGAGGCCCATCATCATGATTTCGTTGGCGCCATAGACCTGGTTTTCGTTGCACTCTTCACAGCGGTATCTCCGCGCGTCGGGCTCGCAGCAGTCCCGGAGGGCGCCACACGCAAGGCAGAGGCCGCATTCCATGGCGTCTGCCTCCTGGATTTGAGCGAGGGTGAAGGTTCGATATTTAGCCGCGCGGGCGGCTTTGGTTACGCTGGCCATGACATATTCTCCGGTAACGGGGACAGGGATCGATTTCCGATGGCTATCCACGAACGTTATTTTATGCCGCCCGCGTTTTGTTTCCGTGTCAGTCGATTTCGTCGCCTCGACAGGGATACAGAAGTTTCAGCGCCACGATGCCTTCTTCGGTCGCGGCTTCGGGATCGCGGCCGAGGCCGCGATAGAACCGAGGGTGGACGCGGCACTCATGCGCGAGGCGGATGGTGTCGCGGTACGGTCCAAGCCGGCGGAACGTGTTCGCCAGACTGAGAGCTTTGGGCCAGTCGCCCGCTTCCATGAAGCGGATCAGGCGTTGGGTCTTGGTGATCATTTCGCACCCGCCGCCGTCCCTCGGGACGAGGGCCCAAGGGCATGTGTCGAGAGGAACGGGATTTTGCGGCCGTGGTGGTCGCCGCCCTTGAACCGCAGCGGGAGGTCGAGGTCGATCGCGCCCTTGAGCGTGACGCGGTAGAGGGTCTTGCAAGCGTTCGGGACCAACCAGCCCTTGGTGACCGCGTATTTGATCGCGGAGGGAGGCACAGTGCCGAGCATTTCGTTCGGCTCGATGGCGACCCGGTTGATGAGGCAGGAAGCGATGTCGCTGTTGGAATAGGAGGACATTTCGGACGACTTCCAGGCGCGGATTTTGTTGCCGCTTTCGTCCTCGGAAAACTCGATCTTCACGAAGATCGCGCTGACCAGGATCTTGCTGGCCCGTTTGGTCATGCCGGTGCGGTCCTCGTAGGACTTGCGGGCGCGGCCCTTGGATTTCACGGGGGCTGCTTTGGTCCGGGTTGTCATGTGATGGGGTGTTCCGTGGTAGAGATTGGTAAGTATTCATATACCACCATTACACTTACGCACCAACTAAAAAGCGAACTCGTAACAATAAAGGCCCCGCCTATACTTCGACAACTGCAATGACAGGGATCGTCTGATTTGACGGCGACAGCCAAAGGCGGCGCCAACCATTGGCCGCGCCGCCTCTACTGGTCAGTGGGCCTTGTGATCGGCCATGGTCTCGGCCAGGAGCCAGAGCGCCCGATTGAGGCGTTGATCCTGATCGATGCCGTTGACGGCGCGACTAGTGACGCGGCGCGGCCGTCCGGTGGAATTGCGATCGAGAGCGGAGACCCCGCCCTTGATCACGTTCTCCTGGAGCCTGTTGAAGGTGTGCCATAGCGACGGTCCCGCGTCCGCCTGGCGGTTGGCCCGGAGAAGCTGATCCGCCGTGATCGGAGTCGTAACGTTGCCGTCGCTGTTGCCGAAGCGGAGGACGCGGGCCGACTCCGCCAATGCGTGCTGCTCGGGCGGGGAAAGATCGATTGCCGACCAGGCCTCGGCATGTTCCAGGGCTTTCGTCGACTCCTCCAACACGGTGAAGGACCCCTCGATCACTTTGCCCTGCACGTCGCCCCAATGGGTGACGCGGACGGTCTGGAATTCCTTCTCCGACACGGTCATGCCGTTCAGGCAAACGAGCCGGAAAAGGCCGGCGCTCATGACGTAGCTGCTGGACCCGTCGTTGGCGTTCACCAGCACGACCTCGGGGAACACGTCACCGATCGCGCGGGATGTGCCTCTGGTCTGGCTCGCGTGCCGCAGCCGGATCATGTGCTTGGTGAAGTCGAGACGGCCCGGATCGCGCGAGCGCGATTGCGAGGCCTGAACCACGTCGAAACCCTCCTTGCGGAGGCCGGTGAGGATTTGCGAGGTCGGGATTGGCTGGAACCCCGCGGAGCGGGATTCATGGGCCGCGACCGCGAAGACCGAGGGTGCGGCCCGTTGGATATCGTCGTCGGTGAGGAAGGTGCCCGGCCGGGCGGACGCGCGGAAACTGTGCGCGGGCCGGATGCGCGTGATCTGATTCATGGTTTGCTCCTGTGGTAGGGATAGCAAGGACTTTATACTACGATTACACTTACGCAACAACAGAAAAGCGCAAGTCACGCTCTGTATTTACTTCGACATGCGGTGAGAATCAGTTCATCGGCGAGGTCCTCTCGCCGGGCGGGTGCAGTTCCCGTAACCGCTCCGTCGCGGAACGCGCCGGACGTGCGAGGCTTCGCTTCGCGGTGCTGCCGGCGGTCGCGGTCAGGCCTGGTTGAAGTGACGCCGGATTGTGTCGATCGTGGTCGAGAACGAGCTCCCGCCGGTGGTGACTATCGCCATGCCGGGCCTTTGAGGGTCAGCGCTGGCAACGGTGTGGAGCTCGCCGTCAATGATCGCGGTCCGGCCGACATAGGGTGTGACATCGGGGACGCCGGAAAGGACGATCTCGCGACGAAGCTGAGGGGGCATGAGCGGGTGTTCGCCCTGGGCTCGGGTCTCGTATCCGAACTCGGGGACGGCGACGCCCAGAGCCTCGGCCAGCCACTCGGCGGTCATGGCCCGGTGACACCAGTCGGCGCCGCCCGGCCGCTCGTAGCAGAGCAGGACAGGCGTGCGCCCGGCGGAGAGCCGGTCGAGATCGTCGCGGACCTTGCGAGGGTCGAGCGGGCCGAGGATTTCGGTACGATAACGGGAATAATACTCGTCGATCCCGACGCTGTTGAACCACGGCCCGGGAGCCAGGGTCTTGTAAAGCTTGTAGCCCGCCGCCATTCGCCGCGGCGCACCGCGGGAAATGCCAATCCTGACGTGATCGTCGGGCAGGGTTGTGAACCAGGACGCGGTTTTCATGTGGTCTCCGTAATCTATGCGGCGCGCTCGCGGACGCTCCTCAATGGTAGGATGTAGCAACTTGCTAGTATATATCGAAGGACTTTCGAATGCTACAAAATAGCGTCCGACATCGCGCCCTTTACATGGCACTGCTGCGCGTTTATTATAACGGCGTTTCTGTGGTAGGAAACATGCGCACCCTTTGGGCCGCGCCGGGCCGTACGGGAAACCGTGCGGCCTTCGCGGTTCATCCCGGGAGCTGACCGGTGTTCGTCGGCGCGGTCCCGATGCCCGCGGTGGAACAGATCACGCGGGCGGTGCCGTTTAGCGAATGGCGTAACGTCTTTGTCGGCTGCTCGGGGTCGTTTCGCTTCGACCGGGCGGTGCGCGATGTGCATCCCTCGGTCCGCGTGCATTCCAACGACGTGTCGCTGCTGACCTGTTCGCTGGGCGCGCTGGCGACCGGAACCGAGTTCCCGCTGGCCTTCAAAGGGCGGCTCGCTTTCGTCGAGGATCTGATGCGCGGACAGTCCTTCAAAGCTCGCGTCGGCGCCGTCGAGGTCGCCCTGGAAATGGCGAAATACAAAGGCTCCAACGCCTTCGCCCAGGCGCATTTCGCGCACTATCAGGAGCGGTTCGCGGACTTCCATGGGCCGGTGATGACGCGGCTGGACGGGTTTCTGAGCGGACTCCGGATCGCGGCCTTCCATGCCGGCGACTTCCGCGAGCAAGCACGGCGCGCGGCCGAGACCGGCGGCGGCGTGGCGGCATTCCCGCCGACCTACAAGAACGGCTACGAGCGGCTCTACAGGTTCGTGGACGACAGCACCGAGTGGGAGCGGCCTTCCTACGACCTCTGGGACCCGGCGAAGATCGAAGACTGGATCGACGAACTGGACGCCATGGGCGTGCGCTATTGCGTGCTGACCGATCACGTCCTGGACCATCACGAGCCTGTCACCGTCTACCGAAGCCAGTCGAACAAGCCGGTCTATACCTTCGCCGATCGGGCGGTCGGCTCGGTTCGGCGCGCGACGCACCGCGCGGAGGAATTTCGTTACGCGCCGCTCAATCCGGCGGCGCTGACCGCTGAGTCCAAGGTCGAGATCATCGCGGCCAACTCGGGGATGATGAATTTTCTGAAGGACATCTATCTCGCCAAGGGCATCGCGCACGTTTCCGGTCTCGCGAATTTCCTGGTGCTGATCGACGGGTGTCTGGCGGGAGGTTTCATCTACGCGCGCGACAAATTTGGCGGGGAGCAAATCTACCTCCTGTCGGACTTCGCGCTGTCGCCGAAAAGCCGGGTGTCGAAACTGATCGCGATGCTCGCAACATCGGCGACCGTCATTCGCCGGTTGGAGGTCAAGCTGGTGCGGCGGATCGCCCTGGTGACGACAACCGCCTTCACCGGCAAGCCGGTCTCGATGAAATATCGCGGGATTTTCGACCTCGTCGGCCGAAGCCCAGGAAAACTGAGTTATGCCAGCAAAATCCGAGAACAAAACCCAGGCGAAATCTATCGGGAGTGGTACGCCCGCTTCGCTGGAAACACGGGTGGTCAGGGTAAAGTTCGGCGAGCTAAAGCTGCTTGAACGCAACGCGCGCTATATGTCGGGACCGCAGTTCAACCTTCTGGTCGCCAACATCAAACGCGACGGATGCCTGACCAGTTTTCCGTTGGTGCATCGCGTGGATGGGGAATTGCAGGTCGTTTCGGGAAACCATCGCATCCAGGCGGCGATGAAAGCGGGGCTGACCGAGGGCGATGCGATCGAGGTCACGACGTCGCTTTCGCGCGAGCAATTCGTGGCGCTGCAACTGAGCCATAACGCGATCGTCGGAAAAGACGATCCGAACATCCTGAAATCGCTCTACGATGAGCTGGACTTCGGCTGGAAGGAATATTCGGGCCTGACCGACGATGCGTTCAAGGTCGAGGACCTGGACACGTCGGTATTGAGGGTCGAGGCGCCGTTCTACGAGGAACTGACCATTTCGTTCCTGCCCGGCGATGCCGCGGTGTTCAACGGCTGGCTGGACAAGATCGCGAAATCGAAAGCAGCCGGTGCGCGGCTGGTCGGCGATTATGCCGGTTTCGCTTTGTTCTTCGACACGCTGCTGGCGGTGAAACACACGACCGGCGTGCACAATACAGCCGTCGCGCTGCGGCTGATGGCCGAGATGGCGGGCGGGGCGCTGGCCGCGAAGGAAGCCGAACAAGCGGAGAGCGAACATGAAGGGCGCTAAGCCGAAGGCGACGGTCCTGAAACTGGTGACCGGCAACCCGGGACGGCGCCCGCTCAACAAGCAGGAGGCAAAGCCGGAGGTTGCCATCCCGGAGCCGCCGGACCTGCTGGAACGGGATGAGCACGCTCTGGCCGAATGGCGGCGCGTGACGCCGTTGCTTGCGGATGTCGGACTCATCACGAACCTCGATCGCGCGGTAGTCGCCGGTTATTGCATGGCCTGGTCGCGCTGGCTGGAATGCGAGCGGCAGCTCAAGGTGACGGGCCTCATCGTCAAGTCGCCGAACGGCTATCCGATGTATTCGCCCTATCTCGCGGCGTCGAACAAGGCACTGGATCAGGTGCGGCAGATGTCGGAACAACTCGGCCTGTCGGGTTCGTCGCGGTCGCGGATCAGGGCCGGGGACGCCGCGAGCAATTACGATCCCGCCGAAGATTTCCTGAGTGGCCGGACGTAAGCAGGGCACTCGGAAGCCACCATCCGACCCGGTCGAAGCCTATGCAACCGCTGTCGTGGAAAACAGGCTCGTCACCGGGCGGTTGGTCCGACTCGCCTGCGAGCGGCATCTGCGCGACCTGGTGGAGGGTCCGGACCGAGGCCTCCGCTGGGACCGCGCGGCCGCACAGCGTGCATTGGATTTCTTCCCGGCGGTGCTGCGGCATTCCAAGGGCCAGCTTGCGGGCCAGCCGTTCGAACTGCTGGACTGGGAAGAATTTGTCGTCGGCTCGATCTTCGGTTGGAAGATCAGGCTCGATAGTGTGGGCATCGAAATCCGGCGCTTCCGCACCGCCTTCGTCTCGACGGCGCGGAAGAACGGCAAATCGACGATCGAGGCAGGGATCGGTCTGAAAGCCCTGATCGACGAAAACGAGCCCGGCGCGGAGATTTATTCCGCCGCGACGACGAAGGAACAGGCGCGCATCGTTTTCTCGGAAGCGGAGCGGATGCGGGCCGGATCGCCGGCGTTGCGGCGGCGTATCTACAAGTCGACCAACAACCTGGCGGTGCTTTCGACGGCGTCCTGGTTCCGGCCATTATCGTCCGACTCCTCGCGGATGGACGGGCTGAACGTGTTCGTCGCGCTGGTGGACGAGTTGCACGAGCATCCCGACGCCGGCGTGATTGAAAAGCTCGACACCGGCATGGGTGCGCGGTTGCAGCCGTTGATGTACGAAACGACGACGGCGGGCGTGAACCGGCAATCGGTTTGCTACCAGCACTGGGATTTCTCGACAAAGGTACTTGAGGGCGTCATTCCCGAAATCGTCGCTGATCGGTGGTTCGCCTACGTGGCCACGATCGACGAAAAGGACGACTGGCAGGACGAACTGGCCTGGCGCAAGGCGAATCCTTCGCTCGGCTCGGTACTGAAAATCGAGGACCTCCGGGCCGAGGTGGCGCTCGCGCAGTCCATGCCGTCGCGCCAGAACGCGATAAGGCGGCTGCGGCTCAATCAATGGACGCAGCAACTCGTTCGCTGGATCCCGATGGAGGTCTGGGCCAAGGGCGCGGATGAGATCGATGCGGACTCGTTGAAGGGTCGGCGCTGCATCGCGGCGCTCGATCTGGCCAGGGTGAATGATCTGTCCTCGCTGGCGCTGCTGTTTCCACCGGTATCCGACGGCGAACGTTGGAAGGTCCTCTGGCGGCATTGGTGCCCCGAGGACGACATTGAGGAACGCTCGCGCCGCGACCGTGCGCCGTACACGGTCTGGCGGGATCAAGGACATCTGATCGCGACCGAAGGCAACACGACTGATTTCAAGTTCGTCGAGGCGGAAATCCTGCGGCTCGCGGCTGTTTACGACATCCAGGAACTGGCGTTCGACCGCACGTTTGCCGGAGAGATCGTCAGAAACCTCGCCGATGAGGGCATGACATTGATCGAATTCGGCCAGGGATTTTTGAGCATGGGACCCGCCTCGGCCGAATTCATCCGCAGGCTGTTGGCGTGCGAACTCCAGCACGGCGGCGATCCGGTTTCCGACTGGTGTGCCTCGAACGTCACCGTGCGCACCGATCCGGCGGGCAACCAAAAGCCGGACAAGGAACGGTCCATCGAACGCATTGACCCGATCGTCGCGCTGATCATGGCGGTTGGCCGGTCCATGGCTGAAGCACCCGGCATCTACGCCGACGGGAGAGGCCTGCTCATTGTTGGAGGCTGAAACTTCATGACCACGCTGATAAGCGCGGATCAATTTCGAAAAGACCTGAAGGCGAAACGCAAGCCGTCCGGCGGCGTGTTCCGTGTCAACACCGAACCGCCAGTGTTTGTCGAAGGCGCGGACCGGACGCTCCGGTTCATCTTCTCCGACAACTCGGTCGATCGCATGGGCGACACGATCGATGCCGCCGGCTGGGACCTTTCCGACTTCGAACGCAACCCGGTGGCGCTTTGGGCGCACGACAGTTCCGCGCCTCCGATCGGGGGCGCCAGCAACGTCGCGGTCGAAGGCACCCGCCTCGCTGGTGACATCACCTTCGCCCCGCCCGAGACCTATCTGTTCGCGGACACGATCTATCGTCTGGTGCTGGGAAAATTCATCCGCGCGGTGAGCGTCGGCTTCATGCCGACCAAATACAGTTTCGCGGATAACGATCCGGAGCGCGGCCACGGCATCGACTTCCTCGAACAAACCCTCCTGGAAATCAGCGTCTGCCCAGTACCCGCGAACCCCAACGCACTGGCCGAGGCGCGGCGGAAAGGGATCGATACGCGTCCGTTGATGGACTGGGCGGAACGAACGCTCGACAGCGGCGGCAAGGTGATTTTGCCGCGCCTCGAACTGGAACGCCTGCGAAAAGCTGCAAAGGAACCAAACATGGCACGATCTCCCCGCGCTCGTTCGGGGCATGCTTCCGCGACACCCCGAGCCGATGGCGCCGATGACGACGATCCGCCCGCCGAGGGCGCGAGCCTCGGCACGTGCGGCCGTGGCCCGGATGACGAATGCGGCATGACCGATCCGTCGGAATGCTCGATCCACGGCGGCAAGGCGGACCCGCCCGACACGGACCAAAAGCTGCTGGCGGCACTGCGTCGTCTGGTTGGGCGCAAAAAGGATGCTGGCGATCCCGGGGACGATGACCCGCCAGTGGCCCACGAGGATGCGATCCGCCTCGCGCACAAATCCCTGACGACGGCGAAAGCCTTCATGACCGAAGGCATGACCCATCACGCCAAAGCGCTGAGCCTGCTTGACGGCGTCATGGACGCGCTGGACGCCGATCCGGCCTCAGACCCGCCTGACAATCCCGATCCTGACCCGGAAAAAGCGGCTCAGTTGCGCCGCGCGGCCGAGTTACGGGCGAAACACAAACCAGCCTGATCATTGCATAGGAGACCAAATTCCATGAGCACAATTCTGTCGCTCCGCCGCGCCCTGGGCGAGGCGGTGGATCAACTGCCGTCCCTCGCCGGCACCGCGGCGTTCACCGCCAAGGAACGCGAGGTCGAGGACCTGGAACGCACCATCGGCGAACTGGAACGCGCCGAACAGCGCGCCGCGAAGCTGGCTCGTCCCATCGGTGGCGGCGACCTGGACGTGTCGGAGATCAACCCCTCGCAACGCACCATCTCGCAAATCCGCGCGATGGACCCGCGTCCGGGTAAGCTGAAGGGCTTCGACGATTACCTCGGCCTCGCCCGGAAGGGTCTCGACTTCACACCGCGAGCCGCGTCGCAATACCGGTCGTTTGGCGAGCAACTCCAATCGATCTTCAAACATTACGCCTCCAAGGGCAGCGAGACCGACCCGCGTCTGGTGCGCGCCCCGACCGGCGCGGGCGAAGTGGACCCGACCGGCGGCGGCTTCCTGGTGCAGATCGACTTCGCCGCCGCGATCTTCATGCTCGCGCACGACATGGGCGAAATCCTGAGCCGGGTGAGCAAGCTGCCGATCAGCGCCAACGCGAACGGGATCAAAATTCCGGGCGTGGATGAAACCAGCCGCGCGACCGGGAGCCGGTGGGGTGGTGTCTCGTCCAACTGGGTTGGCGAGGGCACGTCGGTTACCCCGTCCAAGCCGAAGTTCCGCACCATTGAGTTCGACCTGAAAAAGCTGATGTCGGTGATGTACACGACCGACGAGTTGCTACAGGATTCGACCGCGCTGACCTCGATCGCCTCGCAAGCCTTCTCGGAAGAAGTCATGTTCATGACCGAGGACGCGATCTTCGAGGGGGCGGGCGCCGGCATGCCGCTTGGGATCATGAAAAGCCCGTCGCTGATCACGGTTCCCAAGCAAAACGGTCAGGCCGCGCAGACCGTCGTCAAAGAGAATATCGACAACATGTGGTCCCGCTGTTGGGCGCGCTCGATGAAGAACGCGGTGTGGTTCATCAACCAGGACACGCTGCCGCAGCTCATGGCGATGAACCAGTCCGTCGGCACCGGTGGCCAGGTCGTCTACCTGCCGCCCGGCGGGCTGTCGGCGACGCCTTACTCGACGCTGTATGGCCGGGAGGTGGTGTGGACGGAATACAACGCCACGCTTGGAACTACGGGCGACATCCTGCTCGCGGACCTGAGTCAGTACATGCTGGTCGACAAGAACGGGGTTCAGGCGGCGACTTCCATGCATGTCGCGTTCCTGACTGACGAGATGGTGTTCCGCATCACCTACCGGGTTGACGGCAAGCCGATGTGGTCCGTGCCGCTGACCCCGTTCAAAGGCACCAACACCAAGAGCCCGTTCGTCGCGCTGGCGACCCGCTGAGCCTCGGCTTTCGTTTCGACGCAAATCCGCAAGGTGCCCCGCCTTGCGCGCCTCCGGCTCCGGCCGGGGCGTTGTGTTTTCGCCGCTTTGGGGGGGCGGTCAGGAGACTTAAGACGATGGCTCGGCAATTTTCGATGCCTTATCAAATTCCGCCGGTCAGCCTGCTGCCTCCGGCGGCGGACGCGGGCGGGCGCACCAGCTCGTATCGCGACCTGTTGAACGCCATGAAGGCGTATGTCGTGGTGCATATCAATCAGGGCAACGCGGCACAGGTTACCCTGTCGATCCTGCAAGCCCAGGACGTGAACGGCACGAATGCGAAGGCGGTGGGCGTCATGCCGATCTGGCTGACGGCGGCGACCGCAACGAGCGATGCGCTGGCGGTGCAGACCCCCGCCGCGACGTTCCAGACTTCCGCGGCCGTCGCGGACAAGATCGTCGTGTTCGAGATCACGCCGGAGATGTGCCTGGACCTGGTCAACGGGTTCCACACGATCGCCGTGCAAACGAGCGCGTCGAACGCGGCCAATATCACGGCGGCGGAACTGTTCATCCTCGGGTCTTATCAGGGCGCGTCCGATCCTTCGTCCTACGTTTGATCTGAGCGGAGAAGGGCGAGACCATGCCAACGGTTATTAAATCTCTGAACGACGCGAGCGGGCATCCGCGCGCCTTTTACGACCAGAACACCTGGGAAACGGTCGCGCGGTTTCAGCCGTGCATCGTGGACGAAGATTTCATCGGCGCCGGGCATTCTTCGATCCCCGCCGCCGGCTCGCCGGCGACCGGCTACCCCTGGGTGCAGAAGACGGTCAAAACCGGAGGCTCGCCGACCGTTGCCGTGATCGCGAACAGCGCGGCGGGCATCGTGGCGCTCGCGCTCGATGCGACTTCGGAAAAACAGGAAGCGACGCTCTACGCCAACGATCAGCGGAATTGGGACGTCACCAAGAACGTGTCGTTCGAGACGCGGCTGGCGTTCAGCGTGCTGCCAACGACGCTGGTGGAAATGGTGTTCGGGCTGCAAGCCGCCTGGATCGACGGCCCGGACAACGCGGCTGAGTATGTGCGGTTCCAGGCTTCGGCGAGCGGTCTGATCAACATGCAGACCTTCGACGGCACCACGGCGACGACGGGCTCGACCGGCATAACACTGGCCGCCGGCGCGTTCCATGTGTTCCGCATCGATTGCGCGAGCACCACGAACATCCGGTTCTTCATCGACGGCGTCGAGGTGTCCACGACCGGGCAGTTCCAGTTCGCCGCGACCGGGGCCAATGCGGTGTTGCAACCCTATTCGTCCGTCTACAAGGCCTCGGGAACCGGTATCGGAACGATGCAGATCGACGTCATCCAGGCCGCTTCCGATCGGGTGTAATCCATGTTTCAGGTCGGCATTACCCTCAACCCCGCGGTCATCGCGGCAGGCGCTTCGCTCTCGGGGCCGTGCGCCCTGGGGGCGCTGACCCTGGTGGGCATTTCCATGCCCGCGACGTGGCAGACAGCCGCGCTGACCTTCCAGGTGAGCCCGGATGGTGGAACTACCTGGCAGGAGTTGTACGACGGCGCGGGGAACGAAATCACCGTCCAGGCGGCGGCGGGACAATTCGTCATTCCGCTGGCCGATCCGTCCTACCTCTGGCGGGGGATCAACATGGTGCAGGTTCGGAGCGGGACGGCGGGTTCGCCGGTGACGCAGACTGCTGGCGCGACGATCAATCTGGTGACCCGCTCGGAAATGCTCTGACGCGAGACTCCGTCCGCGGATGCTTTGGCCATTTTGCACGATTGGATAACGTAACGTGTTTACCGCAAGACGCGACGGGTATCTGACCCGCGAGATGGCGGCGCCCGCGCGCAAGAACGAAGGGCCATCGAATGCGGACCACGCTGGCGGTCACAACCCAACCGGCGGGCGAGCCGGCGACGGTGGAAATGGTCAAGCAGCATTGCCGGATCGACAACAACGCGGACGACGATTTGCTGGCGGGCTACCTGACAACGGCCCGCATCATGGCCGAGGGGTATCTTAGCCGGGCGTTGCTGACGCAGACATTGCTCTGGACCGTGCGGCCCTCGTCGATGCTCCGCCCAGAGGAGGCCCGCCTGCATGGCACGCTGGAGCTGCCGCGCGCGCCGGTCCAGTCGATCGCCTCGGTGACGACGCTGGACATCTGGGGCAATGCGACAACGATCTCGCCCGCGGCGCTGCCGCTGACGCCGCCCGCCGCGATCCTCGGCTACGTGGCGGACCTGGCGCTGGAACCGGCGACACTGTTCATCGGTCGGGCAACAGTGCTGAGCGGCGGCACGGCGTTGCACGCGACGCAGTTGCGGCAGGTTCAGGTTGCCATGGTTGCCGGGTATGGCGCCGCAGCGGACGTTCCCGCGCCGATCGTCCAGGCGATCATGATGACGACGGCGTTTCTTTACGAGCACCGGGGCGACGCCGGCGGCGCCATCCCGGATGCGGCGATGTGGTTGCTCGACCGCTACCGGCTGCAATTCCTGGGGGGCTGAGCAATGGCATTCGCGCCTGCCGATCCCGGTCCGGACCCCAACGCGGTCAGGATCGGATCGCTGCGCTGGCGGGTTACGATCGCCACGCGGGAGCAAGAGCCGGACCCGGACAGCCCGGGGATCGTGGAGCGGCTGGCGAAGCTGCAAACCGTCCGCGCGGACATCCAACCGATCGGCACGATGACCTTCTACGCGGCCGAGCAGGTGGACACGCCGCTGACGCATAAGATCGTAATCCGCTGGCTCGATTGGGTGGACACGACGCATGTCGTCTTTCGCGTCACGAAACGCCCGGACGGGAGCGACATGGTCGAGCGGTTCCGCGTGCGGCGCGTGATGCCGATCGATGGACGTCAGAGGTTTTTGCGGATGGACTGCGAATTGGAGCAACGCACGTAATGCCACTTCTGCACATCGACGTTCCCCCGGGATGGACCGTCGTCGCCGGCAGGCAACAGGTGCGCGCGGTGATGCTGGCCGCCGGCGGCGAGGTTGCGGCCAAGGCACGGGCGATGATTCGCTCGGGCAGCCGCAATGGCCCGTCGAAGCCCGGCGAGCCGCCGCACAGCGTCTCCGGCAAGCTGGCCCGGTCGATCCGCGCGCGGGCCTGGAAGGACGGCGAGGGCGTCACGGTACGCGCGTCGGAGTTCTACGCGCTGTTCCTGTCGCTTGGCGCGAAGGGCGGCGGCGGCAACACGGCCGACAAGGGCAATCTTGTGATGGAGCGCATCACAAGGCGGCGCGGCCGATGACGGCGCGCAAGGGCGGCGGGTTTCAGCCCGTGATCGTGCATCGGATGAAGCGCGGCGCTGTGTCGAAGAAGCGCGTGTTGCTGCCGAGGCCGTTTCTCGGTCCGGCGCTCGATGCCGTGATCGCCGACGGCCTCGCGGATCGGATGCAGACGGCATTGATGAGCGGGCTTAAATTTCAGCGAGGGCAGAAGTGACCGCGGCATCGGCAGTTGAACGTTCTGGTGCCTGATGGACATTTCCCTGGTGATTGAGCAGCTCCGGCAATTCTGTCCGGCGCTGCAAGGGCGTGTCGGCGGCGCGGCCGACTTCGAAACCGGGGTCGAAACCGTGATCCAGATCACGGACCCGAAGACCGGAAAGCTCGCCTACCCGTCAGCCGTGGTTATCCCGTTGGAGGATGAGCCAGGCAGCAACGAGCTGCTGGACGGCAACATCCAGACCGTCATCGAGACCATCGGCGTCATCGTCGAATTCGATGCCTCGGCAGACCGGCGCGGCCAAGCTGCGGTGAGCCAGGTCGAGGCGATGAAATACGAGATTTTCCGCGCACTGCTGAACTGGAACATCGATCCGGATCGCGGCGCGCGCGGGCTTTATTACGCGGGCGGCGAATTGCTGACCTTCGACCGCGCCCGCCTTTTCTGGATGTATCGCATGAGTTTCGACGCCACAATCAGCGACGCGGACGGGTTCGTGCCCGGCGGTGATCCGCTGGTGAACATCACCGAAACAATCCAGCCGGACACACCGGTAAACCTCGCGCCGCCGATGACGGCCGAGCAGGCGGCTCCCGCCGATCCCGCCGTCTACGGCACGTCTGTCTGGGGCGACGGGAGCGAGTACGAATGACCATCGCGAACGGCGACACGGTCGAGGCCTCTGACATCCTGGCGATCAACACCATCGCCACCTCGGCGCAGGCCGCCGCCGCGACAGCTCTGGCCAATTCCACGACGGCGCTGGCGAACTCGGTCTCGGCGGAGGCCACGGCGGCGAACGCCCTTTCCGTCGCGGGCAACGCGCTGGTGATCTCGGGTCTTCCGCTCGCGACCTCGGTCAGCCCCGCCAATCTCGTTCCGGTTTCCCAGGGCGGAACCAACGTCGCCGTGACGCTGACCACGTTCAACGCGGGCGTGAACGCCTCGATCGCATCCGTGGGCACGGTCGCCGCGGGCGCGGCGGCGACGGCGGCTTCGGCGGGCACGACGGCTGCGACGGCTCTGACGAACGCCGCGTCGGCGATGACGGTCGCCGAGGAGGCACTCGCCGCCGCCGGCGCGGGCTTGTCGATCGGGAACCTGACCGTCGTTACCTCGGTCGGCCCGAACGACCTTTTGCCGATCGACCAGAGCGGCACCACGAACGCGGTGTCCACGGCGAACCTGCTGGCGGCGGAGACGATCGACCTTCTCTCGGCCGCCGGCGCGGCGTCGGACACCGACACGTTCCTGACCGGACAGGGCACCAATGTCCTGACCCGCCAGACGATGGCGGCGGTATGGACCTGGCTGAAAACCCACCTCCCCGGCTACCAGCTTCCGGTTCAGGAGATCACCCGCAACACGACGATCGACGGCACCTACAACGGCAACATTCTGGTCGTGACCGCCGCCGGAGTGGTCATTTCCCCGAATTACACGCTGATGGGCGCGGGCTTCGAATGCGAGGTCGTCACGTCCGGCTCGGGGACCGTGGTCTGGGGCAGCGGCGTGACGGCGACGAACGGCGCGTCCGGCCTGCCCGTCAGCTCCTACGCCAAACTCATGGCGTTCACGTCGAGCGCGGGAAACGTCGTCCTGGCGAGCGTCGGGGCGGCATCGGGCAGCGGTGTGTCCGTCCCTGGTTCCATCTCCGGGCTGGCCTTTGGTTCGGCGACTTCGACCACTCTCGCGTTCACCTGGAGCGCGCCATCGAGCGGCGGCACGGCGACCTATTACCAGGTGCAGTACCGGGTGACAGGCGGCAGTTCCTGGTCAGCCGCGCCGGGCACGGCCATTCTCAGCGAGACGCTGACCGGCCTGACCCCCAGCACGGAATACGATGTGCAGGTGGCGGCGGGAAATTCGGCCGGGTTGAGCGCGTTTTCGGCGACGGTGAACGGCACCACGGCCGCGTCGGGCATCGCGGCACCCGGCACGCCAACGGGCCTGACCGTGGGCACCACGACCGCAACGACGGCGCCGCTGAGCTGGACGGCTCCCGGATCGGGCGGGGCGGTCGCGACCTACACGGTGCAATACCGGGTGACGAGCGTCGGCGGCGCGTGGACTCAGGTCACCGGAATCACCGTGACCAACGCGACGGTCAGCGGGCTGACCGCATCGACGCAATACGACTTCCAGGTTCAGGCGGTGAACACCGGCGGCACCAGCGCCTTCACCGCGACAACGAACGGCACCACGGCAGCGGCGGCGAGTACGGTGGCGGCGTGGAATACCACGTCAGGCTACCCGACATCGATCGCGCATGGTTCCAGCGGCCTTGTCTACAACCTCTATATCGTTTCGGGCACGACGCCCACGACGGTGGCGATCGGGTTTTCGACGAGCCAGTCGGTCGCGCCCAGTCCGATGCCCGCGACGGCGGATGGGACCGCCGGTAATTTCAACGGCAACTATTGGGGCACCTACATGCACGCGCCGGCGAGCGCGGGAACTTATTACGCATGGGGCATCGGCTACAATTCGGGCGGCACGGTTCTGTTCACGATCGTCGGCAACGCGATCACGGTGACCTGAGCGTATGACGATCTTTCAGGTCGCGCCGGGCAAAACGCTTGGCATCGGGGGCGGCAAGAACCTCCTGTATCGTCCCGCCGGAACGTCTTCGGGACCGGGCAGCACCACTCTGAGCGGCATCCCCGGCCTCGCCGGATGGTGGGATGCGAGCAGCTACGCAGGGATTCTGACATCGGGCGGCGCGACGGCGGCCGGGTGGAATACCGCGGTTGGCGGGGTCGCCGACAAGTCGGGGAACAACCGGCCATTGGCCCCGTTCTTCGGCGCGGGAAGCGGAATTGCGCCGCAGGCCACTCCGCGGTTGAACGGCATTCTGGGTGGCGTCGGGCGGAGCACGGTGGTTCCGCCGGGCGCACTGCCCTCCAGCGGCCAGTTGCTTCCGGTCATGGACCCCGACCAGGGACTTCGGCTCCCGGTCCAGACCTTCGGCGCCGCGCTGCCCTGGACGTGGTTCCTGGTGTGGTCGAGGCCGAACTGGCGGCAGGGCGGTTCGACCGCCCCCGTGACGCTGCTGACCTTTGGCGGCGTGCCCGTGGTGCAGATGGACAGCTCGGCCGGGAGCGGGCGGCTGATCCTGTTTCCCGGCGCGAGCCAGACGATCGTATCCGGGGTAACGCTGACGCGGCGGCACACGCATACGCTGGTGCTGACCTACGCCTCCGGTTCCGGGGTCAACGTCTGGCTGGATGGAACCCAGGTCGCGACCGGGGCAACCAACGCGGCCGGCTCGGGCGGGCTGGCGACGTTTCTGCACGACACGACATCCGGCGGCGGCGCGCAATGCTGGTTTCATGAGGCGGCGTGGTGGACCTCGGCACTGACCGGCTCGAATATCACGACGCTGCTGTCCTATGCGACACGCTGGATCACGGGCGCGCGGCGCGGAATCAATATGCTGGTCAACGGCCAGTCGAACGCGGTTCTGGGCTACCAGGACGGCGCCTGGCACCTGATGGCTCTGGGCGTGGCCTGGTATGTCGGCGCGCTGGCCTACAACGTCGTTGGCACGCCGAGTACCACGCTGCTTGGGGGCGAGGGCCTGTATCAGGCGACCGGCGACCCCTTCAACGGCTCGTTTCTGGCGGACCCGAACAATGGATCCGCTCCTTCGACCTGGGCTTTGGGCGCGGATGGCACGGGCGCGCAATCGTACGTGACCTCGCAGGCCGCGGCTGAGCTGGCGGACGTGGCGGCGATTTTCTGGCCATGGTCCGAAAGCGACAGCGGCAAGAGCTATAGCGAAAAGGCGACATTCTTCACAGCGCAACAACGATACATCGCGCTCATGCGCGGGTGGGTCGGGCAGTCCGCGAGCGCGGTGCCGTGGCTGCTTTGGAATGCGATTCCGTTTCAGTATTTCACGCCGGAGCCGGGCAACCAGATGATCCGGGAATCCTGCTACGACCAAACCCAGGCGTCGGGCCAGAACGCATGGATCGTGCTGCCGCAGACATCGGACAGCATCTCGCGGAGCGCCACGGGCAACGCGGACGGGACGTGGACGGACGCCAATACCGACGCCATCCATCGTTCCGCCCCGGACAATCTGAGGTTCGGACAGCGCGCGGCGATCGGGGCCGCGAAGGCGATCCTGGCGTCATCGCGAGGCGACGTCTTTTCCGCGATCCCATCGGGCGTTGCCGCGATCGGCGGGCCTTTCATCAGTCACGTCTATCAACAGTCAGGCACGGTCTACATCGTCACGGTGACACATGACGCGGGTACGGACCTCGTGATTCCGCAGCAGGCGGCGAACGGCTTTGGCTGGTCGCTGATGGATGGCGGATCGGTCGCGTCCCCAGGGACGCTGATCGCGGCGGTGTCGTGCGTTTATGTCAGTTCGACCAAGGTCAAGGTGACCTTCGCCTCCGCGCCCTCGCACGCCGCGGGTTCGCTGCTGCTGTTCTATCCCTATGGCGGCATGAACCTTGGCGCGAACAGCGGCGCGACCGCGATCGGGCGCGGGCTGGTCGGGACGACGAACGCGGTCAGCGATAATTATTCGACGATCGTGCAGCCGGCGGGATGGGACATCGGCAACCAGCTCGGGTCCTCCTGGTCCGCGAACCTTCCGCTCGCGGCAACCACGTATGGGGTCGCGGTCAGCACCACGCCCTGAAGGCCAACCCTCGATTTCATCGGGGACCATCTCTCACATTTCGAGGTAGCAATGTTTGTAAAGCCCGGACCGCGGCCGGACGACCGCGACCGTCAGCTCGTCGTACGCGGGCCGAACGGGCGTGTCTTGTCGCCCATCGGCGAGAATGTGCCCGACACGCAATTCTGGAACCGCCGGCTGCGCGATGGCGATGTAGTCGCGGCCGAAGATGCCTCGGCGGCTCCGGCGCCTGACCAGGGAGCCGCGCCATGAGTGGCTCCGCTCTCGCCTTCAAATACTTTCCGTCGCAGTTCTGGCGGCCGTCCGGCGTCAATGCCGAGTTCGACGCGAGCCAGGCCAACACCGCGACACAAAATCAGCGCGCGCTGCTGATTGGGCAGATCACCAGCGCGGGGACCGCGACGCCGAACATCGCCGTCCAGGCCTATAGCCAGGCCCAGGTCAACGGGCTGTGCGGCATCAATTCCATGTTGGCGCTGAAGTACGCGGCCTATCGGGCGATGGACCCGTTTGGCGAGGTCTGGCTTGGGCCGCTCGCCGATAACGGCGCTGGCACGGCGGCGACCGGCAACATCAGCTTCACCGGCCCGGCGACGGGCGCGGGCACCTTTCCGCTGTATGTCATGGGGGTCTCGATTCCGTTCGCGGTCAATCTCGGAGACTCCGCGACTACGATGGCCACGAATGCCACAGCCGCAATTTCGGGTGCGATCGGCGTCTCGTGCACAGCGGCAGTGGACGGCACCCATGCGTATCAGGTCGACCTGACCTCGATGCACAAAGGCCTCGCGCAGAATGACATCGACATCCGCGTCGCCTATCGCGGCGCGCAGAATGGCGAGGTGGTGCCTCCGGGCGTCGGCTACACGATCACCGCCATGTCGGGTGGGGCGACCAACCCGACGCTGACCACGCTGCTGTCGAACCTCGGCGTGCAGTTGTTCGACTATATCGACTGCCCCTACACCGACTCCGCGAGCCTCAATGCCTTGCAGGCGTTCCTGTCCGATGCTTCGGGACGCTGGTCGGCGGAACAAGGACTGTTCGGGCATGTCTTTTCGGCTTATCGCGGCACCTTCAGCGCGAGGACCACGTTCGGCACGACGCGCAACGATCAGCACGCGACGATCCTCGGGTTTTACGACAGCCCGACACCGGCATGGCTGGAGGCCTCGGACTGGTGCGCGGCGCATGTGATTCGTCTGAGGGTCAATCCGGCGCAGGGCGTGTCCACGCAACCCCTGAACATGTTGCCGCCGCCGATCGCGTCGCAGGACACGCCGGGCGAGCGGAACACGCTGCTTTTCGACGGGCTTTCGACCTTCACCGTCACACCCGCCGGCCAGTGTCAGATCGACCGTTCGATCACGACCTATCAGCAAAACGCGAGCGGTCAGCCCGACAACTCGTATCTGAACACGAACCTGTTGTTCCAGGCGATGTATGCGGCTCGTTACATCTCCGCGCAGATGACCAGCCAGTATATCGTGCCGGGCAAAATTCTGGTTACGAACGGAACGATCATTCCGCCCGGATCGCCCGCGACGACACCCGCCGCGATGCTGGCTTCGGTGGTCGGGATTTATGCATATCTGGCGAGCATCTACATCGTCCAGAACGTGCAGAAATTCGCGGCCAACGCCTATGCCACCACGGGCACCAAGGGCCAGGTTCTGATGTATCTGCCGATCGATTTCAGCGATCAGGTCATCAACATCGGCCTGCTTGTTCAATTCCAGCAAAGCACGTGAGGACGGATAAATGTCCAGCACTTTAGCGCCGAGCACGCCAACCAACCGGCGGCTCGCAGGCACGACCGCGTTCGCGGTGAACGGCACCGCGATTTCCGTCATCGAGTTCGCCTGGGACCCCGCCGTCTTCGAAAATTCGACGATGACCAGCCTGTCGGGCGTGGACGGGTTCGATCAGAAGCCGGTCGCGCCCTACATATCCGGCAAATTCCGCGACACCGGGGCGAACAGCGTCACGTCGTTCACCGGTCTGACCAACGCGACCGTCGTCGTGCTGCTCGCGAACGGGAAACAAATCGTCGGTCACAATCTTTGGTATGTCGGCCGTCCCGGCGTGAACGGAGCCGACGCGGGCTTCGACTTCCGCTTCGAGGGAACGGCCGGAACCATCATGGAAATAGGCGCTTCATCATGATCCCCTGGACCCCCGTGCCCGAGCCGCAGGAATGGCCCCTGCCGAAGCCAATGATGCACAATGGCGTGCATTACGCGAAACTCACCATCGGCGCGCCGACCTCCGAGGACGTGTTGAAGGCGACATCCGTTTCCGGCGCGTCCGGACTGGACGTGACCCTGCGGATGGTCGAGAGCGCGTCGGCCGAGAACGTTCCCTACGACGTTCTGAAAAAGCAACCGCATTGGTTCAACCAGCAGGTCTCCGATTACCTGGAGGAGTTCGTCGGCGCGCCAGCCCCCGACCCTTTGGAGACCTGGCGGCGTCAACGCCGCGAAGCGATGGCGGCGGAACTGAAGGCACGGGCCGAAGCCGAGGCTTTCACCAAGGCCGAGGAAGCCAAGGCTTTGGCGATCGCCGCCGAGTTGTCGGCGAGGACGGCGCCGCCCTCCTGATCGCGTTGGCCAGTTCCGGCGCGATCGAGGTCACCGCCGCCAAGGTCGGCCGGTTCTACGGCGAGGGTCTGGTCTGGGCACTACGCCTGAAACTGCCGGAGCTGTTCCGGTGGGCGCGGCTTATCCCGAAGGTGAAAGAACACGAAAATGGCCGGTAGATCGTCCGGCTTCGCGATCGGCTTCGGCATCCAGGACAATGCCAGCGCCGGCATCGACGCGATCAACAAGCGGATCGCCGGGCTGACCGCTCCGGCAGAACGGTTCAACAAGAGCCTCGCGAAATTCGGCGAGGTCTCTGGGATCAATCGCGCGGCCGAGGGGATACAGACCCTTGGCGATCGGGCGCTCGGCGCGGCGCGGTCGGTCGAACGGCTGGCCGGGCCGATGGCGGGGCTTACGTCGGCGGTCAGCCTCGGCGGCATGGTCGAACTCAGCCGGAAATGGGCCGAGGCGGGCAACCAGATCGCGCGCACCGGCAACGCGCTGAACACGCCCGTTCCCCGGCTGAGCGCGCTGCGCGGTGCCGCACGGCTGGCGGGCGGCTCGGCCGAGGCGATGGACGCGAGCCTGAAAGGGCTTGGGGACACGCTGGCGACCGCGAAATACAAAGGCGGGCCGATCGTCCCGCTGCTGAATGAACTGCATATCGGGTTTCAGGGCGTCGCTGGCGAGGCCCGCACGGGCGCGGATGCGCTTGGCGACGTGGCCGACGCGGTGGCACGCTACAAAGACCCGCACGCCCAGATTCACATTTTGCAGCAGCTCGGGATTTCCGAGGATCTCCTGCCGCTGTTGCAGAAGGGCCGGAAGGGCCTGGAGGAGTACCTCGCGACGGCGCAGCGGACCGGCGGCGTGATGACGGCCGAGATGGCCGCGAACGCCACGAAAATGAACAAATCCTGGAACGAACTGGGCCTGGCGATCGAAGGCGTCGGCAACCGCATCGTTTCCAGTTGGTCCGGAACTGCGACGAAGGTGTTGGACACCACAACGCACTGGATCGAGAACAACAAGAAGCTGGCGGACAGCTATGCCGAGAACGCAGCGGCGGTCATTACGGCCGTGGGCTTGCTGACGGGCCTGCGGGTCGCGCCGTGGATATTGCGCGCTCTCGGCCTGACCTCGCCGGCTGCCGCCCTGGCCGCGCCGCTGGCGCTGAGTGGCGACACGGCACAGAATCCTGAGGCGCGGATTCCCTACGATCCCGTCACCAATCCGAACCTGTTCGATCGGAACGGGGCGATCGGTTCCTGGTGGATGCGGACCATGCCGTGGTGGTTGGGCGGCGGTTCGTCCGGAGGAAAGGCACAGGCCGGGCCGCGCGCCAACACGTCGGCGGGCAACGCGCTGGATGCGCCGACGGTCGCGCGGGCGAAATTGGTCCATGACGGCCTGGTGGCGCGCGGCATGGACAGCAATACGGCCTGGGGTTTCGCGGGCAACGCGGTGCAGGAGAGCCGGGCCGATCCGCACTCGCAGCCGGGCGACAACGGCGCGGCGCACGGCCTGTTCATGTGGCGCGATTCAGAGGACGGCGGCCGGCGCTACACCAATTACGTCAACCGCTATGGGCACGCGCCGGAGCAAGGCACGCTCGATGAGCAGCTCGATTACACGATGTATGAGCTGCGCGGGTCCGAGGGCCGGGCGTGGAGCAACATCCGCAAGGCCGGTGATTCGCCCGGCGAGAAGGCGGCGGCGGTCTCAACCTTCTTCGAGCGGCCGAAGGACACCGCCGACGAGGAATCGCGGCGCTGGGGCATCGCTTCGCGGCTGGCCGCGATGGCCGCGGGCGACAACGGCATGACGCCCGCGACCGCCGGAAACGGCACCGTCCGGGTGGACGTGCATCTGCATAACGCGCCGCCAGGGACGAACGCGACCGCCGTCGGTACCGGCGTGGCGGTGGTCTCGCCGCCGAACATTCAGACCAGCATGCCGCTGGCGCATTGACCCGGAACCGGGTCGAAAACGGGTCGAAAGCGGGTCGAACTTGAGCGGCTTCACCAACGTCACCGGCTTCGCGCCGCCGACCAGCATTTCCGGCTTCATGGGCCTATTGCAGACCGCGTCGTTCCGCGGTGTGCCGTTCAAGGTCGTCTCGGCCCAGGTGAAGAAGGGACGCCGCTGGGCCATCCACGAGTATCCCTATGTGGATGGCGGCTGGCCCGAGGATATGGGCCGCGCGCTGCGGACCTATTCGTTCTCTGGCTACCTGATCGGCGACCTCGCCCCGGTCATGCAGAACCTGCTGGACGTGGCGATCGAAACCGAGGGGCCGGGTCTACTGATCCACCCGACGATCGGCGCGCTCCAGGTCGGACTCGTTTCGTCCTCGACCGCCGTGCATCGCGACAAGATGCGCGTGATCGAGGTCGCGTTCGAGTTCGTCGAGGCGGGCGACAGCCTGTTTCCGCTGGCCATCATCGCGACCGTGGTTTCGGTGCTGGCGGCGGCGGACAGCGCGTTGACAGCCACGAACAACGATCTGGCACGCACGGCGATCCCCGCCGCTGCGGTTGGACCCGCGGTGACCGGCGAGGGCGCGAACGTGGTGGGCGCTTTCGCGGCGCAGGCGACGACCGGCGGGGCCAACCCCACGGCGATCGTCGGGATGGCCGCGGCGCTGCCGCCGCCCGATTCCAACACGTCCTATGGCCGGTATGGCGCAGGCTCCGCGTCCACGCTGCTGCCGGATGGCACGACCGTCGCCAGCTTGCAGGCGCAGCTCGCCAATCAGCGTTCCGCGCTGGCGATGGCGGCGTCCGGCGCAAGCGCGGCGGCCGAAGCATATTCCGCCAGCACCGAGATGATGGACGCGCTGGCGGCGCTGGTCGAAGCGATGCGCGCGGGGATCACGGACCCGGCCAACCAGGTGCGCGTGCTGCTCGGTCTGGCCGGGTTCAACTATGCCGACAGTGCCGGCGGCTCGGTCGGCGTCGGAGCGGCGATGGCGACCATTCGGAACGCCATGGCGGCGGCGTGCCGGAGGGCGACGCTGATCAGTCTGGCGCGGGCCTCGGCATCCTATCAACCGCGCAGCTATCAGGACGCGGCGGGGCTGCGGGAATCCCTGGCGGCGGCGCTCGATGCCGAGATCACGATCGCGGGCGACGCGGGAGCGGATGCCAGCTATGGCGCGCTGAAAGCCCTGCGCTCGGCCGTGGTGCGCGATCTGACGGTGCGCGGGGCCAATCTGCCAAGCGTGGTTACGGTGAACCTGGCGCTGGCGCTCCCCGCGCTGGCGGTGGCGCAGATGCTGTACACCGACGCGAGCCGGTCGGACGAGATCATCGCCGAATCCGGCGCGGTGCATCCGGCGTTCATTCCGGTGTCGTTTCAGGCGTTGAACTCGGGCATGGGGCCGAACGTCACCATGACGCTCCCTTCGTTAACCCAGGACGGGCCAACCCGCCCGCTGATCGCGCCCGCACAGCCAGGCGGCGTTTACCATCTGCCACCCCCCGCCGGGCCGACCGGCCTCGACATCCTGACCGCCACGAACAGCACCATCGACCTGTCCTGGAGCGCGCCCGCGACCGGCGGAACGCCTTCCAGCTATATCGTCCAGGTCAGCCCGACCGGCCTTGGAGCCTGGACAACCGGCGCGACGGTCTCCGGGTCTTCCACATCGGGGCTGGTGAGCGGTCTGACGGCCTCTACGGCATACGATTTCCAGGTGATCGCGGTGAACGTGGATGGCCAGAGTCCGCCCTCGGCCCTGGCCACGGGCACGACCATGGTCAATCCGCCGAACACGGCGACCGGCGTCGCGGTGTCGGCGGGGTCGCCCTCGTCCAGCGTGGCGCTGCTGTCGTGGACCGCCTCGGCCGTGGACACGTATCATGCCGCGGCGGCGTCTTATCAACCGCAATATCTGCCCTATGGCGGGGCATGGACGAACTTTGGATCGCCGATCCCCGGGACCTCGGCAACGATCACGGGGCTGACGCCGGGAACCATCTTCACCTTCCAGGTTCTCGCGATCAACGCGAGCGGTGCCGCGGCGTCCGCGACGGTTGGACTGAGCACCACGTCGCCGGCGCCGAACGCGCCAACCGGTCTCGCGGCTTCCGCCGGCTCGCCCGCCTACAGCGTCGTGACGCTGTCCTGGACCGCTTCGGCGGTGGACGGGACGCATGGCGCGGCGGCGACCTATCAGCCGCAATACGAGTTGGCGTCGGGCGGGACCTGGGCCAACTTCGGCTCGCCAATCACGGGCACGTCGGTCAATGTCACCGGGTTGGCGCACGCGACGGCCTATAGCTTCCAGGTCATCGCGATCAACAGCGGTGGCTCGGCGACATCGTCGAGCGTGAGCGCGGCGACCGCGGCGGCGGCGCCGAACGCGGCGACGAGTTTGACGGCCTCGGCGGGATCACCGGCTTATTCAGCCGTCAACCTGTCCTGGACCGCTCCGGCGACGGACGGCACGCACGACGCGGCCACGTCCTATGCGGTCAGCTACAGCACAAACGGCACGACCTGGACGGCGGCGGGCGGCGCCTGGACCTCGGGCACGACGGCTGTCGTGACCGGGCTGGCCTTCTCGACAGCGTATTATTTCCAGATCGTGGCGAGCAACGTCGGCGGAACCGGAGGGACGGTCGCGACGGGATCGACGATCACAACGGGGGTGGCGCCGCCAAACGCGCCATCGGCGCCAACAGTCGTGCCGGTCAACGACGGCACCACGACGAAGCTGGCGGTGACCTGGACGGCGCCGGCGACGGAAAGCACGCACGCGGCGGCGACGGGCTACAACGTGCAGTATCAGGCCGTTGGCGCGGGATCGTGGACCGCCGGGCCGTCCGGGTCCGGCACATCGGGGACCCTGACCGGGTTGACGGCGGGCACCTCCTACAACGTCCAGGTGCAGGCAACCAACGCCTCGGCTGAGTCACCATCCGCCTGGTCCGCCAGCACGACGAAGAGCACGTATTCCCGCACAGTCGCGTGGGGCATCAGCGGCGCGCCCGGGTCGACGTTTACCCATGGTTCGGGGAACATCAATGGCGTCTCGAACGCCGGGATGAACGCGGTGATCTCACCGAACCCGTCCAGCGGGGTCTATTTCGCGGCGACAACGTCGAACACGATTGTTCCAACCGCCGCACAGGGTGTGAGCCAGTCGTATTACGGGACCACCTACAATTGGGCTGGGTACTACGCGGTGCCCGCCACTGCTGGCACATATTACTTCTGGGCGTATGACAGCGACGGCAGTTGCGCCCTGGTTTCCGCCGCGATCACGGTGACCTGATGGCCGGGACGGGCAATTTTCTGGCGTCCAGCCCCGATGAGGTCACGATCGTCGTCGGGACGCATCAGCTTTCCGGCTGGCAGACCGTCAACATCGCCAAATCCTGTGAATCCATGCCCAACAACTGGGCGGTGACGGCGAGCGCGCAGTTTCTTCAAGGCGATGCGCTCGCGGCCACGCGGCCGGGCCAGTCGTGCAACATCTATATCGGGTCCGATCTGGTCATCACCGGCTGGATCGACCGGCGCGCGATCCCGATCGATGCGCGCAACCACCAGGTCACGCTGTCCGGGCGCGGGATCACGCGCAACCTGGTCGATTGCTCGGCCGATCTTGTCAACGATCCCGCGCTGAAAGGCGGGATGATCAATGGCACCAATACGCTCGGCGTCGCGCAAATCCTGACCAGAGCCTATGGCGTCACGGCGCGGTCGGCGGTGTCCGATCTCGGCCCGGCGATCCCGGCCTTCCAGGTCATGCTCGGCGAGACGCCGTATCAGATCATCGAGAGCATGGCGCGGTACGCGGGCCTCCTCGTCTACGAGGATCAGAACGGCGCGTTGGTGTTGGATCGGGTTGGGACCAAGGTGCATGCCTCCGGTTTTTCGTTGCCTGGAAATATCGAATCGATCAACGCGGAGCGGTCCGTCGATCAGCGGCACTCGGATTATCTGATCGTCTGGTATGGCGTCGACCAGCTCGCGGACCTCGGCAGCCTGACCAACCGGCGGGCCAGCAAACAGGACACGACGCTTGGCGAATACCGCCTGAAAATCATCGTCTCCGAACAGACCGCGCCGTCGCCGAACGCGGCGCAGCAGGCGGTGGCGAACGATGCCATCGCCACGCAACGCGCGAACTGGGAGTTTGCCCGGCGCTATGGGCGCAGTCAGGCGGCGTCGCTGACATGCGACTCCTGGCGGGACATCGCGGGCACGCTCTGGACGCCGAACATGTTGGCGCCGATCGACGCGCCGGCCGCCGACATCACCGGAGCGCAATGGATCATCGGTTCGGTAACCTATCGTAAGGACATGTCGGGGACGCATGCGGACCTGATACTGATGCCGCCCGAAGCGTTCCAGCCCGACCCCAACCCGCTTAACCTGTTCGACGCGGAGGTAATGCGTTCCCCACAGGTGTCGCAGTCGCCGGCACCGCCGACGACGGCCAATTCTCCATAGCTGTCCGGAACCTCATACAGCTACACGGAGGGTTTGACAGCTTGGCGGCCGGGCTGCATTCGACCCAACCGCGACGCCAGCGACCGTTCCCGGCAGTTCCAAGAGCGGACGTTCGTAGGTGTGCTCTTCCGACGGTTTCGCGCCGCGTCTTTGCCGCTCAACGACCGAGCCATGGATATAGTAAGCTGGCATACCTTCAACCCGGGAGCATACCCGTGTGACCGGAAGGTTTACAGGCTTGGACACTTTCCGACCTATCAGCTCTCGGGCGGAGGACGCGGTCCTTCAGCGTCTCAACTCCGGCGGCTGTTCTCGGGACAGATGATCGCCAAAATCACCCGAATTCGAGTAGGACCACATTCGGAACGGTCCGGATCCGGCGTGGCTTGGTCAGGCTGCGAAGAAGGTAACGTCGCCGCGTCCGCCGACCACGGCGAGTTCGTGATCGGAGAGGAAGTGCACACCCGACACGATTGCCGAATTGCCGGAGCCGACGTCGAGTTCCTGGATCACCTGGCGGTCGCGCGTGTCGAGGAGAACCACGCTGCTTTCTTGCGTCGCGACTGCAAGGATTGGCAGGGTCGGGGCGAGGGCGCAGGCATAGTAATCTGGAACTCCCAGCTGTTCGGCCAGCTCCTGGTGCATGCGCTTCGAGACCTTCGACCGCTCAAAGATGAACTGGCGGATAAGCTCGTCGTCCGCAACGTTAACTAGCTGTGCGCGGATTCCTGCCGCAGTCATGAACGTGCGGTCCAAAAGGAGTTCCGCAATCTCTTGCCCCGACCGGTTCAGCTCCACAGAGAGGCCGGACTGGCCGACGACGAAGACCCGATCGCCGGCCGGGGCGACCGCCATTGCGTTGACGTGGCGCCTGACATTGGCGATCTCGCGGCACGGCGCGTCGGGGTCTTGTGGATCAATCTCGCAGATCCTGCCCTGGCCACCAGCGACCCAGATGAGACCTTCGGGCATGTAGGTGCAGCAGTAGACGTCGAAGCCCACGTCGTGGCGCGCGACTTCCTCGATCTTTTTGGCGTCGACCTTCAGGCAGCTGACGGTGCCGGCGCCATAGTGGATGAAGCCGTTCGCGGCCGGCGACGCTTGCAATCCGAAGGAGTGCGGCACGCTTAGGTCGAGCACGGGTTCGCGGCAGGCGCCCGCGACATACAGCGCTCCGTCAGAGCCTGCGAGGAGTAGTAGCTTGCCGCAATCGGCGGCGCCCATGAGGCGGTCCTCACCGGGGTAACGGACCTGCTTGAAGCCGCCGACACCCACGCTCCACGCCATCGCATCGCCAACTCCGATGATTACGGAACGACGCCGGGCGTCGGTCGTCGTCCACGCACCGACCCCGAGATGCTCGGGGTTCGGCACGGCATGACGCTGGATTGCCGCGAAGCGCGGCAGGTCTGTGAAGGACAGCGTGCTGGCAAGGCTGGAATAGGTCCAGGGCTGCTGCTCGCTGCGTTGAGCGACAACGTCCTGCGACACGCGGCGGAAGCACTCGTCCACCGTGAGGCTGTGATCGAGAAGATGGCGGCAGAGAGAGTTGGAGAACGCGCTGCCCGCGCCCTTAGCACCGTCGCCGGCAGCGGTTGTGGCGCTCGTCGCATAAGCAAGCAGAAGGTTCGGCCAGTCCCGTTCGTCCGCGACGAGCTCTTCGAGATCGTTCGACGTGCGCCTAGCCTCGTCCGGATCGTGCGGCCAGTTCCGGCAGGCGTCGAGCACGACGATGCGGGACACGGCGCCGCCGGTGGCCTCGACGAAGGCGTTCAGGGCTGCGGCGGTGTAGCGCAGGCCCGCAGCGGTCGGCGGGAAGCTGAAGTCGACCGGGAGGAAGTAGCCGCTGCCATGGCGTTCGACGGCATGCCCGGCGAGGTAGATCAGCGCCAATTCCGCGGTTCGCGCCGCCGGCTTGAATGCCGCGAGGGCGTTATCGATTGCCGCCAGGTCAGGATTGAGGACAACCGAAACGCAGAAGCCCCGCGCGCGTAGCACGTCCGCCACACGGTTCGCATCGGCGACCGCGTTGTCCAGTTCCTTGCCGGGATAGGCGCTCGCGCCAATCACCAGCGCATGTCGTCCACTCATGATGCTGAAGACTCCCCTTGCCGGCGACGTCGTGACGACCTGCCACCGGCGCGGTTGTATTTTGCGCCTCGAAAGAGACAGTCGCAAAATCACCCAAAGCCGTCCCTCCGAGGAGGCCCGAGCTAATCGGGATCAGGCTTGGGTAGCCGAGATAACGATCGTCGGCGACCTGTCAAACCCATGTGCTGAAATTCTGGTTGGAGGCTTCATTCGATGACGGCGGCACTTGAAGCCAGAGTCGCCCAGCTTGAACGCATCTGTGCGCATCAGCAACGGCAGATTGCGGGGCTGATGCAGCGGAAGGGCACGCATTTCGCGCTCGGGCGGTCCACGCTGAACGTCAACGACAGCGGCGCGGTGCAGACGGTGCAGGCGCAACTCGACGCGCTTTCGATCCGCGACAACATTCCGATCCTTTATCATCACGGGTTTTTCAGCGCGCCGCCGATTGGCGCGGACCTGCATGTGGCGTTCCTCGACGGCGACCGGTCGAAGGCCGTCGTCGTCGCGAGCAATCACCAGTCCTATCGCATGACCGGCGCGGCGCCGGGCGATGCCGGGTTGTATGCGCAGGGGCAGACGATCCACCTGACGGCGGGCGGGATTCTGGTGAGCGGCAACGTCGCTCACACCGGGAACTTCACGCTCAACGGCAATCTCTCGGTGACCGGATCGGTGACGGCCGGCGCGGGCAGCGGGGATTCGGTGACCCTGCAAGGCCATAGGCACCCGGCGAACAACACGCCGCCGACTGGGGGAACCTGAGATGGGCGACGTCCGTATCGTCTGGGACCCGACGACGGGGACCGGCGACCTCAACATGCTGCCGTCCGGCGCGTTGGAAACCGGGCACGACCTGGAAACGGCCTCGCTGATCAGCATGTTTACCGACGCCCAGGCGGACCCTGGCGGCGTGGTCTACGGCACCGATCCGGCGGGTGTCTGGTTCGACACCTATTCGGCGCTGGAGGACCCGGCGCTGCCGGCGATCGCCAAGGATCGGATCGGCTCGAAGCTCTACCAGGCGTTCGCGCGCCCGCGCACGCAAGAGACCCTGAACTGGTTACGCGATGAAATCATTCGCTGCCATGGCTGGATGATTACCGATGGCGTGGCCTCGGCCGTGGGGGCCACCACATTCTTTACCGGCCCAGGGGGGATCGGTGCGACGGTCACGATTATCGCAAACGGTCAGGCCAACGTCTTTTCCTACGTCTGGGCACGGGGGTCCTGATCGGTGCCTTATCCACGGAACACGCTCACGCAACTGCGTGCGCTGGCGATGCAGGACATCACGGCCTCGGACCTGCCGAACGCGGACGGGTTTCTGCGGCGCGCGGTGCTGCGCGTCCTGGCCTGGGTCGTCGCGGGCATGGCCTATCTGCACGACGGCTATCTTGACTGGATTTCCCTTCAATCGACGCCATTCACCGCGACAGGCGAATACCTGGAAGGCTGGGCTGCGCTGGCGCCGACTCCGGTGCTGCGTGAGGCCCCGACCTATGCCTCGGGACCGGCGACGTGGTCTGGGGTGGTCAATTCGCCCCTTCCGGCCAGCACTGTCTGCAATCGCAACGACGGCGTCCAGTACATCACCGGCGCCGCCGCGACGGTCGGAATTGGCGGCACGGTCACGGTGACGGTGACGGCGCTGGTGGCAGGATCGAACGGCAACACGGACAGCGGCACGCCGCTGGCGTTCGCGTCCGTGATCGAGGGCATCGGCTCCAACGGCGCGGCCAGCGGGCCGATCACCGGAGGCACCGACCTGGAACTCGATGGATCGCTGAACGCGCGGATGCTGGAGAGCTACGGTGCGCCGCCCCACGGCGGCAACCAGGCCGATTATGTGACCTGGGCCTTGGAGGTTCCGGGCGTCACACGCGCCTGGGTGCCCCCGGTGCCGCTGATCCCCGGCGCGGTCACCGTGTTCTTCATGATGGACGTGTCCGAGGCCGCGCACGGCGGTTTTCCGCAAGGCTCGAACGGCGTCGCCTCGCTGGAGACCCGCGATATCGCGGCGAGCGGCGATCAGCTCGCGGTGGCGAACTACATATACCCGCTCCGGCCGGTGACGCCGATCGTCTACGCGGTGGCGCCGATCGCGACGGCGCAATCGTTCACGCTGCAAGGTCTGACCGGCATTTCGACGCCCCAACAGGCCCAGGTCTCGGCCGCGCTGACAACGCTGTTCCTGCAAAAGGACTCGCCGCTCGCGACCGTTTCGATCGAGCAAAGCGACGTTGCGGCGGCCGTGACGGCGATCGGCGGGTTGCCGTCCTTCGCGGTGACCTCGCCCTCGTCGTGGCCGATCGTCTCGACGGTTGGATATTTGTTCACCCTCGGAACGGTGACGTACACCTGATGGCCACGCCTCCCGCTTTGAGCGATGCGGACTTCCAGGCCGCGCTGTTGCGCCTCATGCCGCGAGGCCGGGTCTGGCGCAACGATCCCGGATCGAACCTTTCGGCGCTGGCTGGCGCGCTGGCGCCGTCCTGGACGCGCAACACGGCGGCGGCGGCACAGGTGCTGATCGACGCCAGCCCGGCAACGACGCAAAACCTGCTGGTGGAGTGGGAGAACTCGCTCGGCCTGCCTGATCCGTGCACAGCACCGAACCCCTCGATCCAGCAGCGCCAGGCCGCGGTTCAGGCCAAGTTCGGCGCGCGGGGTGCGTTGACCGCTGCGTATTTCATTACCCTGGCGGCGGCGCTCGGATTCACGATCACCATTACCGAGTTCTCGCCGTACACCGTGGACATGCCTTGCGACGAACCCCTGCTCGAACCGGAGTGGGCGTTCATCTGGCAGGTGAGCGCGCCGCAGATCACGACTTTCTATTTCTCAGTCGAAGAGTCCAGCGTGGACGATCCGCTGGAAACCTATGACGCCGGCGAGCTGGTATGCCGCATCACCCAAGACGCGCCGGCCGGGACGTTGGTCCTTTTCGTTTTCTCCTGATCGGGACACTTCATGCAAAGAATCATTGACCCGACGGCGGTTGCCACGCTGCCGTCGCCTCCGGCGTTGACCGGAACGACCGGGTATTTCGGGCCAGCGGTGCCGGGCATCTCGCCTGCAACGCGCGTCCGCTACTGGTTCGTCAACATGATCCAGGAAGAACTGATGTCGATCCTGTCGGCGGCGAGCATTACCGCTGACACGACCGGGACCGTGTTCAATCAGGTCCTGTTGGCGATCAAGGCGTTGATCGGCGCGGTTCCGCACGGCGTACAAAACATCACCAGCTCGGGGACGTGGACGGTGCCGAGCGGGGTGACCTCGTTGGAGGTCGAGGTCTGGGCAGGCGGCTCGGGTTCCTGGGCCTCGGTCAGCGGCATCGCCGGCGGCGGCGGTTCGGGCGGCGGTTACGCGCGGAAGCGGCTGACCGGTCTGACGCCGGGGGCATCGATCACGGTCACGATCGGGGCGGGTGGCACGGCCGGGACCACGGGCGGGGCAGCGCCGACCAATGGCGCGGCTTCGAGTTTTGCCGGGAGCGGGTTCACCACCGTCAGCGCGACTGGCGGTGTGATCAATCCGCTCAACTCACCCACCTCGCCCGGGCTTGGCAACCTCGCGGGCGTCGGTTCCGGCGGTGATTTGAACCTGTATGGCGGCGACGGCGGCTCGGGCATGGCGAATCAGAGCGGCTATGTCGGCAACCTCGGCGGTTATGGCGGCGACGGTCCGTTGTCTGGCGGCATCGTGAACTCAGGCACCACCGGCAACGCGGGGCGGTTTCCGGGCGGCGGAGCGTCCGGAGCCGGAAGCGGCACCTCGGGCACGACGCCATACAACGGTGCGGCGGGCGCGGCCGGCTTGATTATCGTGAGGTGGTAACATGAATGGCTCGCTTCGCGGCGTTCCGGTCGGTCGAGAGCCAATCTGGCTTGCGCCGAAATTCCCAACTGCGGTCAAGGGATATCGCCACGAAATCGACCCGCTCGATGCGCAGGTGCTGAGTTCGTTGTCGCTCGCGGCTGCACCTTCGGGCACCGGCGAGCTTACGATCTCCGCTCTGGGGTTTGCCTCCGGGATTGTGAGCTTCACGCTCGCCGCGGGACAGCCGACGCGCTGCTACACCTTGCTGCTGACCGCGACGCGATCGGACGGGAAGGTCAGCGATTATGTGTTTAAGATGCGGATCGATCCCGTTCTGATAACGGATCAACCTCAGGCGGTATTAGCCGGGGGTTTCGGTGCCGCGGCCGTTTGGCCGTAACGTCTCGATCTGGTCCATGCTCAGGAAGCGTGGTTGGCTGGTTGGTCGTATGTCGCCGAAAAAACCGCGTCCGCCAGCCATCGCTTGAATTCAGGGTTGTCGCTGAACTGTTTGAACAACTCTGTATCGTCCTTCATCAATCCGATAATGACGCTCCCCAGCGCCTTGTCGTGCTCGATGCGCGCGTTCTGTTTGTCGGAATTTTGCATCGCATTCTGATATGCCGCATTGGCGGCTACCTTGTTCGGTATCTCGGTGGTGATCAATTGCCGGATGCGGTCTCCGTCCTCCCATGTGATGTTGCCGAACAGATCGTTGAATCCTCGGATAATGTTTGAAAGCCGGTCCAACTCAGGCTCTGCCTTGTGCCCGCCGCCCTCGGTCGGAACAGGTTCGATTTCGGCATCCTGATCCGCCAGCAGGACCCGCTGCGCGGCCTGCTTCTCGACACGGTAACTATCCATGTCGATCGCTTCCAGGATGCCTTTGGAAAGGTCCTCCTCGCGCGGCGCAGGCAGCTTTGGCACAAGAAAGTTCAGGAAAATTGAAAGTTTCTCCCAATCAGCATTTGTGAAGGGCAAAATTGACGAGATGAAGGCATACGTCCGAGTGAAGGCTTTCGCTTTGCCCTTGAAATCAACCTGCCCATCTTCGTCGAGATCGGAATTATATGACGCCACACAGGCGTCCAGAACGGGATCTAACCGATCGCGGTCTGCTCCCGCCAGGTAGACCTCGACCAGTTGCTCGACCTGGCTCTGCTGATAGACCTGATAGCCATCCAGCGCCGCCTTCAAGTCGTGTAATCGGTTCGGGTCGGTTTCGTCGCTGAGGATGGTTGTGCGGTAGAATGTCTCGAACGACGCTCGGATCGTTTCTGTATCGTTCATGAAATCTAGCACGAACGTGTCGTGCTTCCGTGGGTGCGCCCGGTTGAGTCGTGATAACGTCTGTACCGCTTTGATGCCGGAGAGTGTCTTGTCAACGTACATCGTGTGCAACAGAGGTTGGTCATAGCCGGTCTGAAACTTGTCCGCGCAGATCAGGAATCGATACGGATCACTCTCGATCTGATCGGCGATATCCTTCGACGGGAACCCGTTCAGGGTGGCCTCGGTCACTTTGACACCGTCGAATTCATGTTCGCCGGAGAAGGCGACGATCGCGCGGTATGGGCTCTTGCGTTCGATGAGATAGGCGCTCACGGCCTTGAAATACTGGATGGCCCGCTCGATCCCAGATGTCACCACCATCGCGCGTGCCTGTCCGCCTATCTTGTTCAGGGCCAGCACCTGTTCGTGAAAATGATCGACCATGATCTCGGCCTTGAGGCGGATCGCGTGGTCATTGCTCTCGACGTAGTGGCGGAGCTTTTTGGTTGCTCGTCTGGTGTCGAATTCCGGGTCGGCCTCAACGGTCTTGACCAGCCGGTAATAGCTGTTGACCGGCGTGTAATAGCGAAGCACATCCAGGATGAAACCCTCCTGAATCGCCTGTTTCATCGTGTAGCTGTGGAACGGACGATGCTTGACTTTGTCGCCTTCAGGGAAAGGCTCGCCGAAGACCTCCAGGGTCTTGTTCTTTGGGGTCGCGGTAAAGGCGAAATAGCTCGCGTTCGGGAGCATCTTCCGGCTCTCCATGATCGCGTTGATCTTGTCCTCGACGGTCTCGTCTTCCTCTCCGTCATCCGCGCCGGTCAGCGCGGCGTTCAGCGCGGCGGCGGCCTTGCCGCCCTGGCTCGAATGCGCCTCGTCGATCACGATCGCGAAGTGGCGATCCCGGTGCTGCGAGCCGATATCATCGAGTATGAACGGAAACTTTTGGACCGTCGTGATAATGATTTTCTTGCCGTCCGCGATGAAGCGGCGAAGGTCGCCGGAATGTTCCGCGTGGCCCACGGTCGCGCCAACCTGCGCGAACTGCTTGATCGTATCCCGAATTTGTTGATCGAGAATCCGCCGGTCGGTCACCACGATCACCGAGTCGAAGACCTGACCGGCATCATTGGCGAGACGCACCAATTGATGCGCCAGCCACGCGATTGAGTTCGACTTGCCCGACCCCGCCGAGTGCTGGATCAGCACCCGTCGTCCCGCGCCCTTCGCCCGAGCGTCCGCCAGCAACTTCCGGACGACGTCGAGCTGGTGGAACCGCGGAAACAATTGATCCCGCTTCACCCGGCCGGTCTTCGGGTCGCGCCGTCCGACGATCTGGGCGTAGTTCTCAATGATGTCCGTCAGGCCCAGGGGCGTGAGGATCTCCTTCCAAAGATAATCCGTCTTTAGGCCGCCGGGGTTGGGCGGATTGCCGGCGCCGTCGTTCCAACCTTTATTGAACGGCAGGAACCACGACGCTTTGCCCTTAAGCTGGGTGCAGAACATCACCTGCGTGTCGTCCACCGCGAAGTGGACCATGCAGCGGCCGAACTCGAACAGCCTCTCGCGCGGATCGCGGTCGCGCTTGTATTGCTCGACGGCGTCCTCGACAGTCTGCTTGGTCAGGCTGTTCTTGAGTTCGAACGTCGCGACCGGCAGGCCATTGATGAACAGCGCGAGGTCCAGGGCATGGGCCGTGTCATCCCGGCTGTAGCGAGGCTGGCGGGTGACGGAGAAACGGTTCAGTCCGAAGCGCTCGGCAGCCTTCGGATTACCCTGCGACGGCGTGCCGTAGAAAAGGTCCACGTCGTACTGGCCGTGCCTGATCCCATGCCGAAGCACATCGATGATGCCGCGTTTGCCGATCTCGCCTTGCAGTCGGGCCAGAAACTTCTGGCGGGTCGGGCTGTCGCTTTCGAGATCGAGCGCCGCCACCAGGGGAAGCTGGGTCGCGGAGACGAAGGCCCGGAACTGGACGAGATCGACGGTCCAGGCCCGGTCGTAATCTCTCGGTTCGCCCCGGAGCCAATTGGACTGGTGGGTGGAGGGTTCATCGGACGGATGACCGCTGGCTGGAACAGAAGCATGCCCCGTCATATCCGCGACGATGAGAGCCTCCAGGCCCTTTTCCGAGGTGTCGGTTGTCATGCCGCCGACAGCCACCCGTTCTCGCGAAGGGTGTCGAACGCTATGCCGATCTGGCGTGGCGTGAAACGCCTCTTGCGATCGTTCCAGGCATAAACCTTTGTCACCGCGTCGTCGGCGCTTGCCGCATTTTCTCGGCTCGCGACCCAATGAACGGTCGCGAGCAGTTCGAGGCCGAACGGCGTCTCGAATCCTTCGACCAGCTTGCCGACGCGATCGAACCGGCTCCGCGTCTGGCTGTCGTCCGCGAGGAAGGCTTCCGCCTCTTTCACGGCCCCCGGAACCAGTTCGAGTTGCTTGTTCGGTGCGTCGCCCCCGTCGTGATAGCCTGAGACCAAATGTCCTTCGATCTTCGTCAGGACGTGGCGCAGATTATCCGCGTAGGGACCGTAATGATGCTTGACGTATTGCAGGCGCAGGTTCTCTCCCGCTTCCTGCATGAAATACATGAGCTTCTGCACTTCGATCAGCGTCACGAACGGGTCCATCAGACCGCCCAGATAGCGGTGCATGAGCACGACAAGCGCGGCGCGTCCGGCGGTCATGTTCGGCACGTCGCGGGACTTCGTCGGCACCGGTTCGCTGTTCGGTTCGAAGATGATGACGTCGAGGTCGTTGATGCCGCGCAGCGCGTGTTCGATGCGCGGGCGCACGTCGGCCCAGTTCAGGCCACCGAGACCGCTGCCGAGAGGTGGGATGGCGATGGAACGGATGCCACGGGCACGGATCTCTTCGGTCAGCGCCTTCAGGCCGGATTCGATATCCTCCATCCGGCTCTTGCCCTTCCAGTGGCGTTTGGTCGGGAAATTGACGATGAACTTCGGGTTGCCCAAGGTGCCGGTCTCGAACACAAACATCTTGCCGGGCCGGACGTCCTCCCGCGCGCAGGCGGCCTGGTAGGCTTTGAAGTTCGCCGGGAAGGCATTCTTGAACTGCAACGCGATGCCACGGCCCATGATGCCGACGCAGTTGACGGTGTTGACGAGCGCCTCCGCGTTCGCCCTGAGGATGTCGCCGGTCGTGAATTCGATCATCGCCATCTCCCCCTCAGTAGTACCATTCTCGCCTGATTTCGACTCGTGGCCGGTGCGAAGCCCCTTGCATGGCGGATGCCACCCTAGGCGCGAATCCCTGGGAATGCACACCGATGCGCTCGACAAGATGCCACGGGAACGAGTCCTCGACCAGAAACTCGGCCTGCTTGGACTCCTTGACATCCGCCGGGCGGAAGTCGGTCGCCGCGACGGCATCCCAGTTGATCTCGTTCAACTGAGCTAACTCCGAACGGAACTGGGTATAGTAGGCACCCGCGTTCGACAGCGCGAACGCCCAACGCTGCCCGTTCTCGACCGCCCATTGCGCGACCCGGTGCAGATCGGCCTCCAGATGGACGATCGGCTGCTGGCCGCCACGATAGGCAAGCTCGGAATGGTTCGCGCAGTGGATGACATACAGCATGATCGATCGCGTACAAAAATAGAACGGCACGCAATCTCCGACGCGCAGCCCGTTGTGGCAGGAGACGGGGAGGCCAAGCCGGCGCTGCTTGATGCTGCCCATGCCGATGACCGTGCCGCCCTGCCGCTGAACCATCACCGCGTCCGACCATAGGCAACCGTCCGCGACGATCGATGCGAGGTTGTCGACGTGGACGATGTGGTAGATTTTCGGGCGGGCCGGAGCTGGCATGGTCAGGCAGCGACCTCCTCATTCTCGGGGGCGTCGATTGCTTCGTCGAGGTCATCGCCCTGCACCAGATCGTCGATGGGCTCGTTCTCGATGATTTCTGGCAGGTTCGCCGCAGCGGCGCTGACATCGAACTTGCCGGTGACGACATCGGCGATTAGTCGCGTGCGGAATTCTTGGATCAGGGCGATTTCGCGATGGGCGGCATCGATTGCTGCGTCGAATTCATATGTCCAGACCTTTAGCCCATCTTATTCATCGCGTTTCGGGGTCATGAGACGGCACCATAATATTTAACCATACGCAACATAATGGACGCGCCTCCGCCGTGCTGGCTGGACCGCGTTTCAGACCGTATCTGGCAGGCGCAAGGGGTGGAT
>CAIYDT010000170.1 GCA_903924985.1 uncultured Acetobacteraceae bacterium | reverse complement strand
GTTAAATATTATGGTGCCGTCTCATGACCCCGAAACGCGATGAATAAGATGGGCTAGACCGACGAGCGAAAGAATGAACACGGCCAAGACACCCTCTATAGGTCCTCTAATCGGACACCTTCAAGCTCCAGCGCCGCAAGTGTAGCCAATAGGAATGTAGCCGCAAAGGAGCCCCGCTTCAGCTTGGCTTTGATAGTGGTCTCGGACTCGTCCGGCAACCCATGCTGTTTGAGCCGTTCTGCAAGATCGGCATAAGTCATTTTGGACCGCTTCAACTCCGCCTTGATGAAGCGCGATGCCCTGTCTCTCAGTTCCGCTTCTGTCGCTGCAAGTCCCATTGGTGACGATCCCGATCGCTAAGTTTCATATACGTCTCTTTAGGCGTTGACAAGGCCGGTCATAGTGTCGTATTAGTCTCTAAAGAGACGATATAGACACCATGACCCAGCATTTCCTCCTCTCAGCCAAAGCCCGGACCCTCTCCTTGGCGACAGTTCTACGCATGAGCGGGCATGAACCCGTGCATGACGGGGTGGGGCAGCCGATGTCGTGGGGGCATGCGCAGTCCGTTGGCCAAGCTGGGAGTCTCTGCTGAGCGCCCGTTGCGCATCGACGGGTGGCGATAACCCACACTTACCACGCGAGCATTTTCCTCTTGCCTCGCATTTCCCGGTTGTATTGTGGAACAAAATATGAATTTGTATGCCCCGCCAATCCCGCTGCAATTCCGTCCTCGGCGGGGAGGAGTCTGACGAAATACGGAATTCGTACAGCCCAACCCCAAGGAGCCAACTCAGCCATGACGTGTTGCTGGTGACGCGGCTCGACCGCTTGGCGCGTTCGACGCGCGACCTGTTGAACACGCTTGCCACGATCACCGAACGCAAGGCGGACTTCCGTTCTCTCGGGGACGCATGGGCGGATACGACCACGGCGCACGGGCGGCTGATGCTCACCGTCCTCGGGGGGCTGGCGGAGTTCGAGAGGGAATTGATCCGAGCGCGGACGGACGAAGGCCGCGCCCGCGCCAAGGCGCGCGGCAAGAGCCTCGGCCGACCGTTTAAGCTCACGGCGCACCAGAAGCAGGAAGCGCTTGCTCGCCGCGAGGGTGGCGAGTTGCTCAGCGAGATCGCGCGTTCCTACAACGTAAGTGGGAGTACGATATCGAGACTTAGGGTGTGATCATCGGGTGTGTGGGCAGCCTTCACTGCTGTTATCCGAAGGCACGCTGTTGCACCGCGGTGAGGCCGATCCACGACGCGCCGCTGTATTCGGCGGTGAGCACGGCATGGCGCTTGAGCGTTTTCTGTGCCGCGCGGCTCGCCTTCTCGCGCGCCTGCACCACAGTGCAATTTGCCGTCAGCGCGTATTCAGCCGGTGGCAACTGATAGCGAACGCCATCGTCACTAAGGATCGTAGTCGCGAAGCCCTCCTGGCGCATGTAGGTATGGAGGTTCACGTAGTCCTGATAGACAGCTTCGTGCAGTTCGATGCGAGTCATAAACGTCGCCATTGTCGGTGTCCTTCCTTAGTTGAGGGTGTATTCACGCCAGGGAATCGCTCGTACCGGCACACTGGCCAAAAACCGAGAGATGTCCCGACGGCCGTAGTAGGTCGGTCGTCCGGCACTGTTTTGCGCCATCAGAACAACTGGTAGGCCAGGAAACACGGGGTTGAAGCTGGCGATGGCTTCGGTAGCCGTGGATGGATTGTCGATAACATGAGGCAGGACAATCACGACTGCGAAAGTCTGGCCTTGCTCGCGGATAACCGCGCCTTGGAAACGCATTTCGGCACCTCTTGCATACATTGGGTTCGTCACGTATAGTATGACGGATTCGTCATGTAGGAGGTCAAAAAAATCCCGCATTGACGAAATCGTCAAATATCTATATACGGGACCGTCATGTCAGAGTCAAGCCGTCCAAGCGAAGTTTTTCCAGAGCGGTTGCGCCAAGCCAGAGAGCTGCGCGGCCTAAACCAAGGCGCCCTTGCCGAACGGGCCGGCATGCAGGCGTCGGCAATCTCACATTTCGAGACAGGAGGTCGGAAGCCATCGTTTGACAATTTGCGCCGTCTTGCTGATGCTCTTGATGTTACGACAGATTTTTTGTTGGGGCGTGTGAAGGAGATTGGGGCCACAGCGGCCGCAGATCGGCTACATCGTGACATTCAGAGGTTGAAAACGACCGACAGAACGTTTGCTGTGGACATGATTCAGCGCATGGTGGCGCGCGCCAAGGACAAGACAGGAAAAGACTGATGATCCCGCATGATACCCTTTATGATCGTGCCGCCGGAGCCGCCGAGCGGGTTATCCGAGAACGCAAGATAACATCTTTGCATGTCGATCCCATTGCCATAGCGGAGGCGCTTGGGATTGAAGTAGTCGCGAAGCCAGCCTCAGATGGCGGGGTTTCGGGAATGCTGATCCGTTTGGGGGATCAGTTCTGCATCGCCTATGCGACGCATATCAAAAGTCCAGGCTTTCGAAGGTTCACCATAGCGCACGAGCTGGGACACTATTTTTTAGAAGGGCATATCGACGCTATCTTCGAAGAAGATGCCGTCCATGAGTCTCGCGCAGGGTTTATATCGTCTTCCAGATACGAACTAGAGGCGGATCATTTCGCGGCGCGCTTGCTGATGCCCAATGCTCTGTTTTCTGCGGCGTTGAGGCGCGCTGGTGAAGGGTTGGCAGCCGTGGAGAGCCTAGCCAAAACCTGCGTTACGTCCTTACCCGCCACGGCGATTCGCTATGTTGAGTGTACGCATGAGCCAGTAGCGATCGTAGTCAGTACAGGGATGAGCGTTGATTTTTGCATGATGTCGAAAGCACTCAGGGAGTGCGATGGCATCGATTGGATTCGAAAGAACCAAGCCCTACCGATGGCCAGTGAGACGCGGGCATTCAACAGTGATCCCAACAAGATCAGACGCGCCGACCGTGTGGAGGGGGAGTCGGATTTCCAAGAGTGGTTTGGTGGAAATCTGCGCCTAACGGTCACCGAGGACGTGATTGGCCTTGGGAGCTATGGAAAAACTTTGACCGTTCTACACGGGATCGAATTGCCGGAAGACGCCGAGGACATTGATGAGGACGAAGATAAGATAATCGAATCCTGGACGCCTCGGCATAGGCGATAGCGGCCACCAGTTACTATAACATGGCATATGCGGCGGCGACACGATCGGCCGTGCCGGATAGAGATGGCACCATGCGGTCAGGGAAAGCAATTGGAGTTATACTAAGGCCCACATTGTAGCTTCGCGCGATATCGGTCAGCAAGCCGCGGTTGTCCTGCCGCTCAGGTGCTTCCTTTCTTTGATACTTGGTCTTGCGGTAAACTGCTCGCCCAACCATCCAGGAGCATCCCCCATGCCCCCAATCCAACGCCTTATGGTCCCAGGCCAGCTCGAACCCGTCAGCCACTACTGCCACGTCACCCGCGCCGGGAACCAGATCTGGGTCTCCGGCGCCGTCGGCGTCCGCCCCGACGGCTCCATCCCCGACAGCGTGGCCGAGCAGGCCGAAACGGCCCTGGCCAACATCGACGCCTGCCTGAAAGCCGCCGGCGCCCGCGCCGAACACGTCGTAAAGGTCAACGTCTACCTGACCGACATCGCCGACAGGGGCCTCATCAACCCCGCCCGCCAACGCTATTTCGGCGAACACCGCCCAGCCTCCACCCTGGTCGGCGTCTCGGCCCTCGTCCTGCCGGCGTTGAAGGTGGAGATCGAGGCGCAGGCGGTTGTGCCGTGATGGCCACCGAATATCTTTCTTCCGGGTGCCGGGTGTGTTACACGTAACGCATGCCCACCACAGCCCCGCCCCGCGAGCGCATTGCCCGCCACCGCTCCGCCCAACGTGCCCGCGGCTTGCGGGCGGTCGTTCTTTGGCTTCCGGATGTCAACGACGCCGGCTATCGCGCCCGGTTGACCGAGGAATGCCGCCGCCTCGCTAAGCTTACGCCCGACGATGAAGCCATGGCAGACGGTTTCGCGGCGCTGGCCCAGCATACAACCGGATGGCGA
Organism: uncultured Acetobacteraceae bacterium; assembly: GCA_903924985.1. Taxonomy (GTDB): domain Bacteria; phylum Pseudomonadota; class Alphaproteobacteria; order Acetobacterales; family Acetobacteraceae; genus Rhodopila. Next base: position 15,769 of record CAIYDT010000170.1, on the reverse strand, counting down.
TAGACCCGGAGATCATCCGGAGGGGCGCGGTCGTCGTAATCCGGTTGCCAAACGACAAGGCGCGGCCGGCTGTGGTCGTGCGCTCTGACCTCCTGTTCGAACTCTCCTATGCAACAGTTCTGCCGATCACATCGGACCTGCAAGAAGGCATGAGCCTGCGGATCGACGTAAAGCCGAGCGAGGCAAATGGCTTGCGCACACCGTCTCAGGTCATGGCCGACTGGCCGCAAACGCTGCGCCTGACTGAAGTCGCCCAGATCATCGGTTATCTTGACCGGGCAACCATGCAGGCCATTACCCAACAGATGGCGGTCGTGCTGGGCATCGGCGCCACCCGGTTGCGTCGCCTCCACTAGCGCTCGTTGCGCACCGACGGGTGGCGATAACCCCCGCTTACCACGCGAGCATTTTTCTCTTGCGTCGCAATGCCTGGTTGCATTATGGAACAAAGCATGAATTTATATGCCCCGCCAATCCCGCTGCAATTTTGTCCTCGGCGGGGAGGGGGCTGACGAAATACGGAATTCGTACAGCCCAACCCCATGAACAGCGACCGCCCCCACCCCCAAGGAGCCAACTCAGCCATGTCTCTGCCCCCATCGAACACTCCGAACATTACCCCGTTGGAGGCCGTGCTGCGCGATGCCTGCGCCCGGGCATTGGCGCCGATGGTGAGTTTGAAGCTGACGATGATCTGGTTTCGGTCGGTGACCGCTTTGGCGCGTTCCCTGCGGGAGATGCAGGCCGATGCCGGCCAGCCGCGCGGCTTTGCCCCGGATATGATTGCGCTGCTGCAAGCGGTGCATGCCCAGGCGTGCCAACTGGCCTTGGATCCGGCGTTGCCGGCCCCGGCGGTCGGCAGCCTGCACCGCGCCATCGCGGCCTTGGGGCGTGCCGCGCATCTGGCCCATCCCGCGCCGGTCAAGCATCGGCAGAAGCCGGCCGCCAAACAAGCCCTGCAACCTGAGGCCGTGCCGACACCCCAGCCCGTGGCGCGCCGGCCTTTGCCGCCCCGCGTTTTGTCGGAACTCGACGCCGTTATCGCCGAGGCCTCGGGGCGAGGGGGCAAAGACTACAAAGCGCCTGGCGTGGCGTTATCCGCCTTGTCCCCCTTGTCTTACCGCCCGAGACCGTAGAAATCGGGGCGGAGACAAAGGGACACTTCGGCATGAGCCTGGATATCGACCACCTCCGCTCCTGGATTGGGCGGCAGGAAACCCTGACGGATCGCGCGACCCTGGTGCCGGTTGCCGCTTTGTCGGCGACGCTGGACCGGGGCGACCCCGCTCCGAAAGCAGGCGACCCGCTGCCGCCGCTGTGGCACTGGCTGTATTTCCTGCCGCTGGCGCCTCAGTCGGAGATTGGACCGGATGGCCATCCCAGGCGCGGCGGTTTTCTTCCGCCTGTGCCGCTGCCGCGCCGCATGTGGGCCGGCGGGCGGTTTACATTCCATAAGCCTTTGAGGCTGGAAGAAAAAATTACCCGCGTGTCCACCGTCGCCGACGTCACCGTGAAGCAAGGCCGCGCCGGCGCCCTATGCTTCGTCCTGGTCCGCCATGAGGTCCATGGCGAAAACGGGCTGGCTCTGACCGAGGAGCACGATATCGTCTACCGCGACGCCCCGGCGCCGCATGAGCCGCCCCCGGCCCCGAAAGCGGCGCCGGATGGCGCGGTTTGGCACCGCGACATCGAGCCGGACCCGGTGCTGCTGTTCCGCTACTCCGCCTTGACGTTCAACGGCCACCGCATCCACTACGACCGTAAATATGTCACGGAAACAGAGGGTTACCCGGGTTTGATCGTACACGGCCCGCTGATCGCGACCCTGCTGGTGGATCTGCTGCGGCGAAACACGGACAAGCCGTTAAAATCGTTCAAATTCAAGGCGGTAAGCCCGTTGTTCGACATCGCCCCATTCTCGGTCCACGGCCGGCCGGGGGCGGAGGGGCAGGTGGCGCTCTGGGCGCGCAATGCCCAGGGCAATCTGGCGATGGAGGCTGAAGCGGTCGTCGGTTAGACCGCCTCGTCCAGATCCTTCCCCCACATCCGCTCCAGCCCATACATCGCCCGCGCCTCGGGTTTGAACAAATGGATGACGATGTCGCCGGCGTCGATCAGGACCCAGTCGGAGCCGCTGGCGCCCTCGATCGGGACCCGCTTCATGCCCTCGGCGTGCAGCTTTTCGGCCAGATGCTGGGCCATGGCGGCGATTTGGCGGTCGGCCAGGCCCGAGGCGATGACCATCCGGTCGCAGAACATGGCCTTGCCGGCCAGGTCGAGGGCGATGACGTCCTCGGCCTTATCGTCTTCCAGGCTGGCGACGATTATTTTCTGGAGCCGGTCGAGTTCCGACGCTGGCAGCTTGACCTTCGGCTTGCGGGGCGCGCGCTTCGGTTTCAACGTCACCGCGGGCTTGTCGTCCACCGGCCCGGCGGCAATCGTCTTCTTGCGTGGGGTGCCCAGCGCCGGCACGGCGCTGGGCTTTGCCGCCCGCTTGCGGGGGGCTGCCTTACCGCGGGCGGGGGAGCGGGACGGCGTCTTCGGGGGGCTGGCTATGGGACTGATCCTTTAAGGGCGGCTCGTAATGCGGTGGCGGACAGGGCGTTTTGCCGGGCGGGCAGGAACACCCACCCTGGCGCCATACCAGGCAAAAGGGCGGCTTCCCGCGCGTTTCGGCGAACCGGACGCAACCGCCGAGCGGCCTGACCGGCGAGTGCGCGGTGGTTATACGTGGGTCGAGGCAGCACGGCAAAGGACAACCGGTGGACGATGTCCAGCCAGCGCCGCCAGCGGGGCAATTGCTCCAGAATATCGGCGCCCATGATCCAGACGAACCAGGCGCGGGGGAAGCGTTGAAGCAGCAGACGGAGCGTGTCGACGGTGAAGTGGGTGTGCAGCGCGGCCTCGATGCTGGTGGCGACGATGCGGCGGCCGTCGCCGATGGTTCGGGCGCCAGCCATGCGGTCCTCCAGGGAAGCCATGCCGGCGCTCGGCTTCAAGGGGTTACCGGGCGAGACCAGCAGCCACACCTGATCCAGCCGCAGCCGCTTGGTTGCCAGCGCCGCGATGTGGCGATGCCCCTCATGCGCCGGGTTGAAGGACCCGCCGAGCAGCCCGATGCGCATCCGGCGACGGTCGCCGAAGCGGGGGATGGGATCTGGAATCAGGGCCGTATCTGCCCTGTGCCGGTGACGAGGTACCGGTAGGTCGTGAGTTGCTCCAGCCCCACGGGGCCGCGGGCGTGGATGCGGCCGGTGGCGATGCCGATCTCCGCCCCGAAGCCGAACTCGCCCCCGTCGCAGAACTGGGTGGAGGCGTTCCACAGGGCCACCGCGCTATCGACCCCGCGCAGGAAGCGGTGGGCGGCGTCGGCGTCCTCGGTCACGATGGCGTCGGTGTGCTCGCTGCCGTGGCGGGCGATGTGCGCCAGGGCCTGATCGACCCCGTCCACCACGGCGATGGACAGGACGGAGTCCAGCCATTCGGTGTCGAAATCGGCGTCGTTGGCGGCTGGCAGGTCGGGCACCACCATGCGCGCTTGCGCGTCGGCCCGGAAATCGCAGCCGAGGGCGCGCAGGTCGGCGACGATGTCCGGCAGTTGGGCGGCGGCGATGGCGCGGTCGATCAGCAGCGTTTCCGTCGCGCCGCAGATGCCGGTGCGGCGCATCTTGGCGTTGGCCACGATGGCGCGTGCCATGGCGGGATCGGCGGCTTCGTGGACGTAAGTGTGGCAGAGGCCCTCGGCGTGGGCGAGGACCGGCACCCGAGCTTCGCGCTGCACCCGTTCGACCAGCGACTTGCCGCCGCGGGGGATGATCAGGTCCAGCAGCCCGGCGCCCGCCAGCATCGCCGCCACGTAGGCGCGATCGGCGTTGGGGGCGACCTGGATGCAGGCTTGCGGCAGGCCGGCGGCTTCCAGGCCTTGTTGCAAAGCGACGTTGATGGCCTTGGCGCTATGGGCGCTGTCGGAGCCACCGCGCAGGATCACCGCGTTGCCGGACTTGAGGCACAAAGCCGAGGCGTCGGCGCCGACGTTGGGCCGGCTCTCGTAGATCATGCCGATCACCCCGATGGGGGTGGCAATGCGCTGGATGCGCAACCCGTTCGGCCGGGTCCAGTCCGCCAGAGTGCGCGCCAGCGGGTCCGGCAGCGCGGCGACGTCCTCCAGGCTCTTGGCCATGGCTTCGACGCGGGCTGGGTTCAGGGTCAGGCGGTCGCGGAAGGCGTTGGTGCCATGGAAGGCGGTGACGTCGGCCTCATTGGCGGTCAGGATGGCGGCCTGGTGGTCCCGCAGCGCGGTGGCCATGGTGGTCAGCGCCGCGTTGCGCGTGGCCTCGCTGGAGCGGGCGAGCACACGCGCGGCCTCCCGCCCCGCTGTGGCGGCACGCTGGAGGTGCTGGGTGGCTTCGGTTTCGATATGCATGTGTATGTCCTCGGCCAGCTATTGTGCCGCTACTGGGGGCTGGATTCCAGAGGCGGTTACGCGGGGCTGCGTTGACCTGCGAAAAGGGAGAAAGCATGACCAAGGACGAGGACGACATCGCGGCCTTCACCGCCGTCGAGGCGATCTACCACGCTTTCCTGACCGGTTTCATTCTGACCCTGGTCACCCGCGCCGGCCCGCGGCAGGCCGTCGAGGTTGTGTTTCGCACTTTCCGCCGCCAGCAGCTTGCCCGCTTTCTCCCCGGTCTCCGGAAGCTGGGCATCGACCACCTGCCGCACGCCGTTGCCTGCGCACAGTATCACTATTTGTCCAACAAGGTCGGCGGGGTGAAGGTCGAGTACGTCTATGAGAACGACCGTAAGGCCTGGGTCCGCTACCCGCCGCCGCGCTGGATCTGGTCCGGCACCGCCGTGTGCGGCATCCCGTCGGAGGTGTCCCGAGCCATGCTGTGGGGATGGCATGCCAATAATGGGCCGGTGTTGGGCAACCCTCGGCTGGGTTTCGTTTGCACCGGGCAGACCGTGGACGGGCAGCCGGGGCTGGAGGGCTACTACCGAGAATACGACCACGATCTGGCGCCGGAGGAACGCTTGCAGTTCTCGCCAGGGGAGGAATGCCCACCGTTCGATCCCGCTTTGGCTCCTGAACTGCCCGGCGACGCGTGGCCGGAAGCGCGGCTGCGTAAGGTGCTGCGGAATTACGCGATGGAATACATCACCTCGATCCTGCCGGAAGCCATCGCGGCACTTGGCCCAGCGGAGGGCAGTCGGCTGGCGGGAACCGCGGCCCGTCTGGTCGGGATGCATCTTTTCGACGAAACCGCCGCGCTGCTGGGCGGCGTCGGTCCCGGATCGGAGGGATTTGCCCGGTATCTGGAACGGCTGGCCCGGGGGCAAGGTGACGACACGACAATCAGGGGGGAGGGCGACGTCTGGACCGTCCGCCAGACCACCTGGCAGCTCATGCGGGAGCGGCCGCATTTGCCCCGGGAGGCGTTTGATGCCTGGAACGAACTCTGGATCGGCGCCGCCCTGGCGCATGACCGGTGGCTGCGGGTGGAGATGACGAAGCGGCGCGACCATGGCGACCCGGCTTGGGAATGGCGGATAAGCCGACAAAATCGTTGACGCGGAAGGCGGATTTATGCAACTTAGGGTTGCTCAGGGGGCAACTGACGGCCGTGAACGCCCCCGTCCATTACAACGCCGCCACCTCACGGCTCACCTCCGCCCATTAAGGTGGGGATCGTCGGAACGGATTGCGAACTCGGGCTGGTGGCGGCTGCTACATAATACCGGTTATGTCCCTGTTACCGCCGATTGGTATAACCCCTGAATTTCATTCAGTTCACTTGGGGCGCTCCGACAACCGCTCAATCGATCGCCGCATGCACCAAATTTGCCACCCGGTCCAACCGCGCCGAGTGCCACGGATCCGGCGACACGTAGTTCGTCAGATACGTGAACGACACCCCGCTGCTCGGATCGGCCCAGGAATATGACGACCCCACGCCGCCGTGCCCAAACGTCACAGGCGCACCGATCGCGCCGAGGCCACGGATACGGTCGCTCTCGCCGCGCACATGGGGGCCGAGGCCGCGGTGCATGGGAATGCCGTTCATCTCGTGATCGCCCATTTCCCCGGTGTGGCTGCGCGAGACGTATGAAATCAGCCGGGGGGAGAATAACCGCAACCCGCCCAACGTGCCGCCCTGTCCGAGCATCTGGTAGAAGGCAGCCATGCCGCGGGCGGTGGCGAAACCGCCGCCGCTGGGGAGGCCGGCGGCGCGGAATTCGGCGGAGTTGTCTCGTGGTTCCGGGGCGTAGATGTCGGCGCAGCGGTGCTGCCGTTCGGCCGGGACGCCCACGAAAATGTCGTTGCCAAGGCCGAGGGGCTCGATGACGCGGGTGCGGATGACGTCGCGGTAATCTTGGCCGGTGACGGCCTCGATCACCATCGCCTGCACCAGATGGGCGGCCTGGCCGTGGTATTGCAGGCGGCTGCCTGGGGTCCAGTTCAGCGAGAAGCCGCAGACCTCGGCGCGCATTTTGGCATGGTCGGCCCAAGTCGCCTTGGTCACGTTGTTGCCAGGAAAGCCGCCGGTGTGGGTCATCACCTGTTGCAGGGTGATGTCGGCTTTGCCGCGGCAGGCGAATTCGGGCAGGTGGTCGGAGACCTTGTCCATGAAGGACAGTTTGCCCTCCTCGACCAACGTCCAGACGGCCGAGCTGGTCAGCACCTTGGTCTGGCTGAACAATAGGAACAGGCTTTCATCGGTGGCCTCGGCGTCCCCACCCTCGGTCTTGGCGCGGCCATAGGTGCGGAACAGTGCCAGCTTGCCGTGCCGCGCAAGTGCGATCTGTGCGGCGGGATAGCGGCCCTCGTTGATGTGGCCGCGGATCAAGGAATCCAGATGTTCCAGCGGCTTGGCGGCAAAGCCGAGGCTGGCGAGATCGGACGGCGGCAGCGGATAGCCGGGCATTGTTGGTTCCTCCCCTGAACAGGATGAGAGCAATACGCCTAAACCCGGATATCCTCCAACCGGTCCACCTCCTGATCCAATCGCGGCATCAGGGTATCCAGCGTCTCGATGACGGCATCCAGTTTGGGGCGGAGGTTGATGCTCCAGGTCCGGTAAGGCACGTCCCAGTCATGTTGGGCCTTCACATGGCGGTTGTAGTCGTTCACCCGGTGCACCAGCGCATAGACAAGGGCGGCGGTGGAGGCGCCGAAGACGTCGATCCGTTCGATGGTACTCATGAAGATATCGGGCAACGGGATGGATAACTCCTCGACGCGCGGCAACGCCTCCCCGGGTTCCTGTCGCGCCAGGGATTGCAACACCCCCGACCGAAACCGGGCGGATGTGCGCATGTCCCGCAAGACGGGCGCGATGGCGGCGGCGAGGACCTGGCGGCGCAGGACCCGAGCGGCCTCGGCGCGTTTCTGCTCATTGCGCTCCTGCCGCAGCGCGATCCCCACGGCGGTACCGGCGGCGGCGAGTGAGCCGATCCCTTGAATCCACTCGACGAGTGTCTGGTTGGCCAGCCAGTCGATCAGCGACATCGGAAGACCCAGCCGGAGGCGGTGCGGGCGCCCTCGCTCAATGCTGCCAGCTTGTCGTGCCAAGTGTCGTGCCGCTCCATCGCCAGATCGGGCGCCAGATCGGGGTTGCGCGGCAGGCTGCCCGTGTGGGTGGTCAGGAATCCGGTGTCGCTGTGGCACATGGCTTTTGTCCCTTTGGGTCAGTTCAGGCCGCCGGTGTCCGCACGTCAATATGCCCCCGCCCTTGTTTTGATGCCTCGGATCGGGTGTGATCGGAGCACCAAACAGGGACCGATCCATGGCTGAAATTCGCACCGCCCACCTGATGACCATGAAGCTTGCCGTAAACGGCATGCAAGCCATCGGTGCCACCCCCAACGGCAACCGCCGCATCGGCCTGGTGGCCGGCGGCACGTTCGAGGGGCCTCGAATGAAAGGCACCGTCCTGCCGGGCGGGGCGGACTGGATCATGGTGCGGCCCGACGGCTCCACCACGCTGGACGTGCGGATCGTGCTGCGGACCGACGACGGTGCGACCATTGGTCTGACCTATCGCGGCATGCGGCATGGGCCGGCGGCGGTGATGGACCGGGTGAACAAGGGCGAAATGGTGGATCCCAGCGAGTACTACTTCCGCACCGCCGTATTCTTCGAGACAGCCGCCGAGAAATACGACTGGCTGAACCGCGTCATCGCCGTCGGCACCGGCTATCGCCCGCCCGACGGCCCCGTCTACGACATTTTCGAGGTACTCTGAGTCATGGCGATCATCGGTTTCATCGGTCTGGGCAACATGGGCGGCCCCATGGCGGCCAATCTGGTCAAGGCCGGGCATAAGGTTACCGGCTACGACATCGTGCCGGCAGCGCTGGAGGCCTTGAAGGCGGCCGGCGGCGCGGTCGCGGCCAGCGCCAGCGACGCGGTGAAGGGCGCCGAGATCGTCATCACCATGCTCCCGGCCGGAGAGCATGTGCGTCAGGTCTGGCTGCACCAGGGCGGGCTGATCGACGTCGTGAAGGACACCAAACCGCTGCTGATCGACTGCTCCACCATCGACGTCGAAAGCGCTCGCGTCGTCACCGCCGCGGCCGAGGAGGCCGGCATGACCATGCTGGACGCCCCGGTGTCCGGCGGCACGGTGGGCGCGGCCAACGGCACCCTGACCTTCATGGTGGGCGGCGACGCGGGCGCCTTCGCCAAGGGGCTGCCGGTGTTGCAGGCGATGGGTAAGAACATCTTCCACGCCGGCGGGCCGGGGGCCGGGCAGGCGGTGAAGATCTGCAACAACATGATGCTCGCCATCAACATGATCGGCGTGGCGGAAGGCTTCATCCTGGCGGAGAAGCTTGGGTTGGACTGGATGAAGCTGCACGAGATCTGCACCACGGCCACGTCCAACTCCTTTGCGCTGTCGAACTATTGCCCGGCCCCTGGGCCGACCCCGGCTTCCCCGGCCAACCGGGACTATGCGCCGGGGTTCATGACGGCGCTGATGCTGAAGGATGTGAAGCTGTCGCAGGCGGCGGCGGAGGCGACCGGCGTGGCGACGCCAATGGCGGCGTTGGCGCAGTCGCTCTACCAGGCGACGGCGGATGCCGGCGATGCGGCGAAGGACTTTTCGGTGGTGTTCCGGCTGCTGGAGGGGATGAAACGCGCGTAAGCACTCAGGGAGGAACGCGATGGACAGCTTCAAACAGGCACGCGATTTCCTGTTCGCGCACGCCAACGACTACAAGGCCGCGCATGCCGGCTTCCGCTGGCCGCGGCTGGACCACTTCAACTACGCGCTGGACTGGTTCGATACCGAACTGGCGACCGGCGAGTCCGCCAACCGTCTGGCGCTGAAAATCGTCGGCGGCGACGCCGCCGAACGCACGTTCGCGGAACTGTCCGCTGCCTCCAACCGTTTGGCCAACGGCCTGCGTGCCCTCGGCGTCAAGCGCGGCGAGCGCATCCTGCTGATGCTCGGCAACGTGGTGCCGCTGTGGGAGACCATGCTCGCGGCGATGAAGCTGGGCGCGGTGGTGATTCCAGCGACCACGCTGCTGAACACCAACGATTTGAAGGACCGTTTTGGCCGAGGACGGGTGCGGCACATCGTTGCCAATGCCGCTGACGCGGGGAAATTCGACGGTCTGGACCCCACCGTCACCCGCATCGCGGTGGGGGATGCGCCGGCCGGATGGCACCGTTACGCCGATCTGCTGAATGGCTCTGAGTCGTTCACCCCGGACGCGCCGACCCGGGTGACCGACCCGATGCTGCTGTATTTCACCTCCGGCACGACATCCCGCCCCAAGCTGGTGGAGCACAACCACCAGAGCTACCCGGTCGGGCATTTGATCACGATGTACTGGATCGGGCTGCGGCCGGGGGACATGCACCTGAATATTTCCTCGCCGGGTTGGGCGAAGCATGCCTACAGCTGCTTCTTCGCGCCGTGGAACGCGGGGGCAACGATCTTCATCCTGAACCAGCCGCGCTTCAACGCGCGCGACATGCTGGATGCGATCGTGGAGAACAAGGTTACCACGATCTGCGCGCCCCCTACCGTGTGGCGCATGTTCGTGCAGGAGGACATGAAGGCCTGGAAGACCTCCCTGCGCGAGGTCCTGTCGGCCGGAGAGCCGCTGAACCCCGAGGTCATCGAGCACGTCCAGGGAGTCTGGGGCCTGACCCCGCGGGAGGGCTATGGCCAGACCGAAACCACCTTGCAAATCGGATGCTTCCCCGGACAGGTGGTGAAGCCAGGCTCCATGGGGCAGGAATCCCCGGGCTACTGTATCCGCCTGCTGGATGGCGATAACAACGAGGCCGAGGAAGCGGAGGTCTGCATCGATCTGAATCCTCCCCCGACCGGCCTGATGCGCGGCTACCAGAATGACGACGGGTCGTTCATGCCGCTGGGGCAGGGCGCCTACCGCACCGGCGACGTCAGCACCAAGGATGCCGAGGGATACTTCACCTATGTCGGCCGAGCGGACGACGTGTTCAAAGCGTCGGACTACCGCATCAGCCCCTTCGAGCTGGAAAGTGCCTTGATCGAGCACCCCGCCGTCGCCGAAGCGGCCGTCGTGCCGGCGCCCGACAAGGTGCGGATGGCGATCCCGAAGGCGTACGTCACGTTGGCCAGCGGCAACGAACCGACCCGCGACACGGCGTTATCCATCTTTCGGCACCTGCGGGAGGCATTGGCCCCCTACAAGCGGGTACGGCGCATCGAGTTCGCCGATCTGCCGAAGACGATCTCCGGCAAGATCCGCCGCGTGGAACTACGGCAAACCGAGGAAGCCCGAGCCAAGGCCGGTACGCGGGAAGCGGCGGAGTTCCGGGAAGAGGACTTCCCGGAACTGCGAGGGTAGGGCGCTGGCCTCTCACCGTCATGGCGGACTTTGGCCCACCATGACGACGAAGAGACTATTCGCCGACGGACGGTTACGCCGGCGCGAACACGTTCTCGGCCAGGGATTCTCTGGATGCTGTCAGCGCACCTGGCGGGCGGGCGAACACCGGGTCGTTTTGCAGCACCGGCATGACCTTATCGGCGAACAAACGCATGTTCAGTTCGGACTCATGGTGCGGCATGCCGCCGAAGGCGAATTCGGTGATCAGGTGGTCCATGCCAGTCAGGCCCTGCAATTCCTCCAGCTTCTGGATGCAGTCGTCGGGCGTGCCGACCAACTGGATGCTGACGTAGAAGTCGGTGGCTTTCGCCCGCCGAGCTGGGTCTTTCATCTTGGCATAGGTCACGCCGACCTTGTCGTAGGCCTCATAGCCTTTGACGCCGTTCAAGTGCCCATCCGAGAAATGGTAGTGGTTGTCGACCGAATCCCACTTCCGCCCCAGATACTCAATCGCTCGGTCCCGCGCCTCCGCCCGGCTTTCGGCGACCGAAACGTTGGTCAAAATCATCGGCGGGCGGGGGGTGAAACCCTCGGCGGCGGCCAGGCTGTTGAACCGGTGCACGTCGGCGGCGGCTTTCGGCCATTCGTTCTGCATAATTACCAGCATGGAGAGGCCGAGCCTGGCCATGACCTCGACTGATTCGGGGCTGACGGCGGTGCCGTAGAAGCGGCGTTCGGGATGCGAGATCGGCCTGGGCCGGATCGACGTGCGGGGTATCTGAAAGTACTCGCCTTTGAACTCAAAGGACTCCTGACTGAGCCCAAGTTTGATGATCTTGGCGGCTTCGATGAAGCGGCCGCGGGCCTCGCTTTGGTCGATGCGAAAGCCTTCGTATTCCACGCTGGCCGCGCCGCGGCCGAAGCCGAACAGGCAGCGCCCGCCGCACATGATGTCGAGCAGGGCGATTTCTTCCGCCACCCGGATGGGGTCATGCCACGGTAGCACGATCACCGCCGTGCCCAACGCGATGCGGCGGGTGCGCCCGGCGTAGTACGCCAGCAACTGGCAGGGCGATGGCGACATCGCGTAGCCGGTGAAGTGGTGTTCCAGGGCGAACAGTGAGTCGAAGCCGAGCGGTTCGGCGAGATCGCCGAGGGCCATGTGTTCGGAGACGACGGCAACGTCGGGCCGTCCGGCCTGACTGAGCATGTTCAGGGCAATGCCAACCTTCATGTTTGCTCTCCAAGGGGTTGCCGATCGGTCTCACCAGATACCTTATGGTATCGTCAGAAACTATCAAGCCGGGAAAGGCCTCACCCCTATGCAATGCGCGCTATGCGGCCATGTGTTCGATTTGGCTGGGATGCAGGGGGGCGGATTTACCGCCCCGGGGTCTTCACCTTGGCATAGCTGTCCCGCAGACCGACGGTCCGGTTGAACACCGGCAGGCCGGCGGTCCCGTCCGGGTCGGCGCAGAAATAGCCGGTGCGTTCGAACTGCACCGCTTCGCCGACCGTGGAAGACGCCAAAGACGGCTCCACGAAGCAGCCGGTCAGCACTTCCAGCGAGTCCGATGCCAGATCGGCCATCACATCGCCATCCGCGCCCGGGTCGGGGCGGTTGAACAAATGGCTGTATAGCCGGACCTCGGCCGGCACTGCGTCCGCCGCCGCGACCCAGTGCAAGGTGGCCTGCACCTTGCGCCCGTCCGGGGGGGCGTTGCCGCCGCGGGTTTCCGGGTCGTAGGTGCAGCGCAGGGCCACGACCGCGCCCTCGGCGTCTTTCTCCACCGACTGACAGGTCACGTAATATCCGTAGCGCAGCCGGACCTCTTTGCCCGGCGACAGGCGGTAGAATTTGCGGGGCGGGTCCTCCATGAAGTCGTCCTGCTCCACGTAGAGTTCCCGGCCGAACGTGATGGGGCGCGTGCCCTGTGCCGGATCGTCCGGATGGTTGATGGCCTCCAGCGTTTCGGTCTGGCCTTCGGGGTAGTTGTCGATGATCAGCTTCAAGGGCCGCAGCACCGCCATGCGGCGTGGGGCAACAGGGTTCAGCGTGTCGCGGATCGCGGAGTCCAGCATCGCCACGTCCACCACGCTGTTGGCGCGCGCCACCCCGACGCGGCTGACGAATTCGCGCAAGGCAGCAGCCGGCACACCCCGGCGGCGGATGCCCGCCAAGGTCGGCATGCGCGGATCGTCCCAGCCGGACACGTGCCCGTCCCGCACCAGCGTTGTCAGGATGCGTTTCGACAGCACGGTATAGGTGACATTCAGCCGAGCAAACTCGTACTGGCGGGGCCGGGCGGGGACCGGGAGGTGTTCGATCAGCCAGTCGTAGAGCGGTTTGTGGTCCTCGAACTCCAGCGTGCAGACGGAGTGGGTGATGCCCTCGATCGCATCCGACTGGCCGTGGGCGAAGTCGTAGGTTGGGTAGATGCACCATGCATCGCCCGTGCGCGGATGCACCGCGTGCAGGATGCGGTACAGCACGGGGTCGCGCAGGTTCATGTTGCCCGACGCCATGTCGATCTTCGCCCGCAGCACGCAGGCCCCGTTGGGGAATTTGCCGGCGCGCATGTCGCGGAAGAGTGCGAGGCTCTCGTCCACCGGCCGGTAGCGGAAGGGGCTGTTCTGGCCGGGTTCGGTCAGAGTGCCGCGTTGGGAGCGCATCTGGTCCGGCGGCGTGTCATCCACATAGGCATGCCCCGTCCGGATCAGGTGCTCGGCCCACTGATACAACTGCTCGAAGTAGTCGGACGCATGGTAGAGATGCTCGCCCCAGTCGAAGCCGAGCCAGCGGACGTCGCGCTGAATGGAGTCGATAAAGAGTTGCTCCTCCTTCACCGGATTGGTGTCGTCGAAGCGCAGATGGCAGCGGCCGCCGAACTCCTTGGCGACGCCGAAATTCAGGCAGATCGATTTGGCATGGCCCAAATGCAGGAACCCGTTCGGCTCCGGCGGGAACCGGGTGACGACGCCGGTCGCGCGCCCCGCGTCCAGGTCGGCCTGGATAATGTCGCGGATAAAGTCGCGCCCTACCTCGGTCGTGTCGGTATCCGCCATACTGCTGTTTCCCATCCTCATGCTGGCGGCCCCTCATACAGCGACGGGCCGGGGCCTGCCAGCCGCGTTGCGGGAACGCTGTTGGGTGATGTACACAGGTCGGCATGCAACGGACCCCGATAGCCTGCTTCGTCGTCGGCACCCGCCTCGCCACTGAAAGTGGGGAGGTCGCGGTGCAGTCTTTGCGCGTGGGCGACCGCGTGCGGGCGGTGCTGACCGGCCGTTGGGAAAAGATCGAGTGGATCGGCCGCCGGATCGTCGACTGCACCCGCCACCCCAGGAAGGAGCAGGTGTGGCCTATCCGGGTTTCTGCCCATGCCTTCGGCCCCTGCCAGCCGGGCCGCGATCTGTGGCTGTCGCCGCACCACGGGGTCTACGTGAACGATGTGCTGATCCCCGTGGGCCTGCTGGTCAACGGCACCACCATCCGCCAAATCCAGCTCCTCGCCATCGACTACTGGCACGTGGAATTGCCCAGGCATGAGGTCATCCTGGCCGAGGGCTTGCCGGCCGAGACATACCTGGACACGGGCGACCGCACGGATTTCCTTGGGACCGGTCCGTTCACCACGCTGTTCCCCACATTCGGTGCGCGCCGCATGGATGGGGAGGGTTGTGCACCGCTGATACTGGAAGGTCCCGAGCTTGAGGCTGCTCGGGTGCTCGTCGCCGAACGCGTGGTGTTGGGCGCCGGGGATGCAACACAGGCCGGCACCGCCCCGTCAGCCTGACGCCTTGTCCCGCCGGTAGGGACACATGCTTTCGAGACGCATCTTCGGCGCTTTGGGACCATGCGCGGGCGTTTTATGGGATGGCGTGACGTTCGCGTGCCCGAACCCTCTCCCGGTGTGCCGTGTAGAGGCCGCTGGCGACGATGATCGCGGCACCGGCGAGGGTCCAATGATCGGGTAATGCCCCGAACACGACGAACCCGGTCGCGGTCGCCCAGATGAGCTGCGAATAGGTGAACGGTGCGAGCAGCGAGGCCGGTGCCTGCCGGTGCGCCAGGATCACCATCCATTGGCCGAAGGATGACAGCACCCCAAGGAACAACACCAGCCCCCATTGCCCGGCGGTCGGCCAGGCCCAGCCGAACGGCAGCAGAAACGTCAGTCCCACCGCCCCGATTCCCGCCGAACAAAGCAGCGTGGTGGTGGGGTGGTCGGTGGTCGAAATCTTGCGGGTGACGATCAGCGCCGTCGCCCAGCAGAAGGACGAGGCCACGCCCCAGAACGCCGCCGGCTGGAAGCCCGCCGATCCAGGCCGCACCACGATCAGCACGCCCGCCATACCAGCCAGCACGGCCGCCCAGCGGCGGATGCCCACGACCTCACCCAGCAAGGGTATGGACAAAATGGTGATCAGCAGCGGGGACAGGAAGCTGATGGTGGTGGCCTCGGCCATCGACATCTGACGCACCCCGAACACGAACAGCACCGAGGATCCGGTCACCGCCACGCCACGCAGAATCTGGAGTTTAGGGTTATTGGGCCGCGGCGACCGCAGCGGCGTCTGGCGCGCCAGCAGCGCGGCCAGCCCGAAGAACAGCACGTAGCGGATCCAGGCGATCTCGATGACCGGCAAGGACACACTGAGGACTTTCGCGGTGGTGTCGGCGACCGCGAACAGCAGCGTCGCGCCGCTGTGCAACGCGATCCCGCGCAGCGGGTCATCGGTTTGAGCCATGCCGGCTTATAGCGATGGAACCGTGCCGCCGAGGATGGAGGAAAACGCGATGCAGCCGCTCGATGCCGGCACGGGGCTTCGGCTTGCCGGCCGGTTAACGACCGGCGCAACGCGAACGCGGGCTTCGAACCGGCACGGCATCGGGCGGCGGTGTTCATGGTCCAGGTGCCGGGGGAGCAGCGCC
>CAIYDT010000169.1 GCA_903924985.1 uncultured Acetobacteraceae bacterium | reverse complement strand
GAGGAATGCCGCCCGATCAGCAAGCGCAAGACCTGGCTGGTGATCGAACGCAACGGCAAGCCGCTGGTCGAGCAGGCCCCGGCTGAAGGAATCGCGGCATGATCCAGTCTGAATCCCATCTGGAAGTCGCCGACAACTCCGGCGCCCGCCGTGTCATGTGCATCAAGGTGCTCGGTGGCTCGAAGCGTAAGACCGCTTCGGTTGGTGACGTGATTGTGGTGTCGATCAAGGAAGCCATTCCCCGTGGCAAGGTGAAGAAGGGCGACGTCCACCAAGCGGTGATCGTGCGCACGTCTTTCCCGGTGCGCCGCGCCGATGGCTCCGCGATCCGCTTCGACCGCAACGCGGCCGTGCTGATCAACAAGCAGCAGGAACCGATCGGCACCCGTATCTTTGGGCCGGTGGTGCGTGAACTGCGGGGACGCAAGTTCATGAAGATCATCAGCCTCGCGCCGGAGGTGTTGTAATGGCCGCGCGTATTCGTAAAGGCGACACCGTCGTGGTGATCTCCGGCGCCAGCAAGGGCCGCCGGGGCGAGGTTCTTCGGGTCATTCCGAAGGACAGCCGAGCGGTGGTGCAGGGCGTGGCTCTGGCGACGCATCATGTGAAGCCGACCGGCATGGATCAGCAGGGCGGCATCCAGACGCGCGAAGCGTCGGTGCACATGTCCAACCTGATGCTGATCGACCCGAAAAGCGAGAAGCCGACCAAGGTTGGGTTCCGTGTCCTGGAAGACGGTCGCAAGGTTCGGGTCGCCAAGGCGACCGGCGACGTGATCGAAAGCTGAGGCAGATATCATGAGCGGTACCAAAAACGCCCCCAAGGGCGGCAAGGCGAAAGCCGGCGCGAGCAATCGCGGCGGCCAGGGCGCGGCCCCTCCGACTCGCGAAGCCCGTCGTGCGGCGCGCGATGCGCAGATGGCTGGCGGCGAGATGAACCCGGCCGCGTCGCCGGAAGACATGCCCCGCATGAAGAAGCGCTACCTCGATGAGGTGCGTACGAAGCTGCGCGAGGAATTCGGCTACAAGAACCCGATGCAGGTTCCCAAGCTGGAGAAGATCGTCATCAATATGGGTGTCGGCGAAGCCACGGGCGACCAGAAGAAGCTGGACGCCGCGGTGTCGGAGCTGATGGCGATCAGCGGCCAGAAGCCGGTGAAGACGGTGGCGAAGAAGGCCATCGCCGGGTTCAAGATCCGCAAGGGTCTGCCGATCGGCTGCAAGGTCACGCTGCGCGCGGCCCGCATGTATGAGTTCATGGACCGTCTGGTCACCATCGCCCTGCCCCGCGTCCGCGACTTCCGTGGTATTACCGGCAAGGGCTTCGATGGCCGCGGCAACTTCGCCATGGGCGTCAAGGAACAGATCATCTTCCCGGAAATCAACTATGACCGGGTGGAGTCGGTGCGTGGGATGGACATCCAGTTCGTCACCACGGCCAAGACGGATGCTGAAGCGAAAGCGCTGCTCAAAGCGTTCGATCTGCCTTTCGCGAACTGAGAAATTTTTTTGGAAAACCTTCAGCTCTCGGACTTGATCCGAGGGTTGGCAGGTTCCGGAGGTAAAAAAGCAGGATGGCCAAAGTCTCTCAGGTCAACCGGAACGCGATGCGGGAACGCATGGCGAAGCGTGACAAATCCAAGCGCGCCGCGCTGAAGGACGTGTTGATGGACCGCACCCTCCCCGTTGAGGACCGGTTCAACGCGTCGCAGAAGCTGGCGCAGCTGCCGCGCAACGGCGCGGCGGTTCGGGTGCGTCTGCGCTGCGAAGTCACGGGCCGTTCGCGCGGGAACTACCGCAAGTTCAAGCTCTGCCGCATCGCTCTTCGTGACATGGCCAGCTCGGGACAAATCCCGGGCATGACCAAAGCCAGCTGGTAAGGAGGGCACAGACCGATGTCGCTTTCCGATCCCTTGGGCGATATGCTGACACGCATCCGTAACGCGCAACGTGCGCGTCATGCGATGTGCCTGTCGCCCGCGTCGCAATTGCGTTCCAACGTGCTGGGCGTGTTGAAGCGCGAAGGCTTTATCCGTGGCTACGCCTCCGAGGAACTCCGTCCCGGTGTCGCTCAGTTGCGTATCGAGCTGAAGTACAACGAAGGCGAGCCTGTCATCAAAGAGATCCACCGGGTCTCCAAGCCAGGCCGGCGCGTCTATTCGAAAATCAAGGAGCTGCCGCGGGTCTATGCCGGCCTGGGCATTTCCATTCTCTCCACGCCGCGCGGCGTGATGAGCGACGCCGAGGCTCGCGCTGCCAATGTTGGCGGCGAAGTCTTGTGTCGCGTGTTCTGAGGGAGAGCCGCGTATGTCTCGCGTAGGCAAATATCCCGTGGAAATCCCGGCCGGCGTCCAAGTGGCGATCGTCGGGAGCCTTCTCACGGCGAAAGGCAAGCTCGGCGAGCTGACCTTGCCGCTGACCGATCACATCGACGCCAAGGTCGAGGGCAACCTCGTCAGCGTCGCACCACGGACCAAGGAAGCGCAGGCCCGCATGATGTGGGGCACAACGCGCGCCTTGATCGCCAATATGGTGAAGGGTGTATCCGACGGCTTCACGAAGTCGCTGGAAATCACCGGCACCGGCTATCGCGCGGCGGTTAACGGGGCAAACCTGGAGATCAACCTGGGCTTCTCGCATCCGGTGATTTACCCGGTGCCGGCTGGCATCAAGATCTCCTGCGAACGGCCCACCTCGATCAAGGTCGAGGGTGTCGACAAGCGTTTGGTCGGGCAGGTCGCGTCGGAAATCAGGGCATTCCGTCCGCCCGAACCCTATAAGGGCAAGGGCGCGCGCTACACGGATGAGGTTGTCCGGCGCAAGGAAGGCAAGAAGAAATGAGCGCCACACAAGAACTTCGGAATCGCCGGCGCAGCCGCCTGCGTTACCAGCTCCGCGTCAAATCCAACGGGCGTCCGCGCCTGTCGGTTTTCCGCTCGGGCAAGAACATCTACGCCCAGATCATCGACGACAGTCAGGGGCGTACCCTCGCCGCGGCTTCGTCGCTCGACAAGGATCTGCGCGAGGCTATCAAGACCGGCGCCGATAAGGCTGCCGCCGCTGCGGTCGGCAAACTGGTCGCGGAGCGCGCGCTCGCCGCCGGTGTCACCCAGGTGGTGTTCGACCGAGGCGCTTATTTGTATCACGGCCGCGTTAAAGCGCTGGCCGAAGCCGCCCGCGAAGGCGGGTTGGCCTTCTAAGGGAAAGCAAGTCAATGGCACGTGAACCCAGGGAAGGCGGCGGTCGTGGCCGCGATCGCGAGCGGGGCGGTGGCGACCGGGAAGCCGATGATGGCATCATCGACAAGCTGGTGACCATCAACCGCGTCGCGAAAGTGGTGAAGGGCGGACGCCGGTTCGCTTTTGCCGCGCTCGTCGTAGTCGGCGATCAGAAGGGCCGCGTCGGATACGGCGCCGGCAAGGCACGCGAAGTGCCGGAAGCCATCCGCAAGGCGACGGAACGTGCCAAGCGCGGCATGATCCGGGTGCCGATGAAGGAAGGCCGCACGCTGCACCACGATGTGGTCGGCGAGTTCGGCGCCGGCAACGTCATCCTGCGCTCGGCCGCGGCCGGCACCGGCATCATCGCCGGCGGACCGTTGCGCGCGGTGTTTGAAACACTGGGCATCGGCGATGTCGTCGCGAAGAGCCTGGGCAGCCGCAATCCACACAACATGGTGAAGGCCGCCTTCGCCGCGTTGCAGAAATGCGCCAGCCCGCGTTCGGTTGCCACGCGCCGCGGCAAAAAGGTGTCCGACCTGTTTGGCCGCCCGGCCACAGCCCCGGCCACGGAGGCGCAAGCCAATGCCTAAGGTTCGCGTGACGAAAATGAAATCCCATCTGGGTCGGAAGCCTGGTCAGCACGCAACGCTGATCGGCCTCGGCCTGAACAAGATACGGAGCACGCGCGAGCTGGAGGATACGCCTTCGGTCCGCGGCATGATCCGCAAGGTTGCCCACCTGATCAAGGTGGAGGAGCTTTCCTGAGATGAACCTGAACGAACTGCGGGACAATCCCGGCTCGCGCCTGAAGTCGAAGCGCCTCGGGCGCGGCATCGGCTCTGGCAAGGGCAAGACCTCCGGCAAGGGCGTCAAGGGCCAGAAGGCGCGCGAGGGCGTTGCGCTGAACGGCTTCGAAGGCGGTCAGTTGCCGATCTATCGCCGTTTGCCGAAGCGGGGGTTCCACAACCTTTTCCGCAAGGAATACGCGCCGGTGAACCTCGGCACGCTCGACGCGGCTATCGCGGCGGGCAAGATCGATGGCTCGCAGCCGATTACCGAGGCGCTGCTGATCTCCGCCGGTCTGGCGCATGGCGCGCCGCTGGCCGGTGTGCGGTTGCTCGGCGTCGGTGCGCTGACACGCCCGATCACCATCACCGTGTCGGGGGCTTCGGCCACGGCGCGGGCGGCGGTGGAAGCGGCTGGCGGCACGATCGTGACGACGGTCGAGCCGAAGGCCGCGGCGCAAGCCGAAGCCTGAGACGACTTCGACAGTTGAACGTCAAAAGGCACAGCGGATCGCATCCCTGTGCCTTTCGCGTTTTTTCGGTAGGTGGCGCGCTGGCTTGCGCTTCGCATCGCCCAGGCCGAAAATAGCGCGATCAGGATAGGGACACCGCATGGCCTCCGCCGCTGAACAACTCGCGTCCAACATGAGCCTCGGGGTCTTTTCGAAGGCCACCGAACTCAAGCAGCGCCTGTGGTTCACCCTTGCCGCGCTGGTCGTGTATCGCATCGGCACCTACATCCCGGTGCCGGGTGTGGATGCCTCGGTCATGGCCGAGATGATGCAGTCCCACAGTAACGGGCTGCTGGGCATGTTCGACATGTTCGGTGGTGGCGCGCTCGGGCGTATGGCGGTCTTCGCGCTGAACATCATGCCCTACATCAGCGCCAGCATCATCATCCAGCTGATGTCGGCCGCCGTGCCGCAACTCGAGGCGCTGAAGAAAGAAGGCGAGCAAGGGCGCAAAAAGCTCAACCAGTACACCCGATACCTAACGGTCTTCATCGCGCTGTTCCAGGCGTACGGCATCGCCATCGGGCTGGAAAGCATGCGCGGCAGCTTCGGACCCGCGGTGATCGACCCCGGCATGTTCTTCCGCTTCTCCTGCGTCATCACGCTGGTGGGCGGCACGATGTTCCTGATGTGGATCGGCGAGCAGATCACCGCGCGCGGCGTCGGCAACGGCACCAGCCTGATCATCATGGCCGGCATCGTCGCCAACCTGCCGCATGCCGCCGCCAATTTGCTGGAAATGGGCCGTACCGGCGCGCTGTCGGCGTTCTTCATCCTGTTCTTCATCGTTTTGGCAGCAGGAACAATCGCCGCCATCGTCTTCATCGAGCGGGCGCAGCGTCGCATCAACGTGCAGTATCCGAAGCGCCAGGTGGGGAACCGCATGTTCGGCGGCGACTCGACGCACATGCCGTTGAAGATCAACACCTCGGGTGTCATCCCGCCGATTTTCGCCAGCTCCATTCTGCTGATCCCGGCGACCCTCGCGGGCTTCGCGATCGGCGGGCCGGGCTGGGTGCAGACGATCGCGGGGCAGTTCGCGCACGGGCAGCCGATGTACATGGTGCTGTACGCATTCATGATCGTCTTCTTCTCCTATTTCTACACCGCCGTGGTGTTCAACCCGGAGGAGACTGCCGACAACCTGAAGAAGTACGGCGGCTTCATTCCCGGTATTCGCCCTGGCAGTGCAACGGCGGCGTATTTCGACCGAGTGCTGACACGCCTGACCACTGTTGGCGGCTTCTATCTGGTGGTCATCTGCCTGTTGCCGGAAATTCTGATCAGCAATTACGGCTTGCCGTTCTATTTCGGAGGCACCTCGATCCTGATCGTGGTGTCCGTCACCATGGACACGGTAACGCAGGTGCAGTCGCACCTGCTGGCCCATCAGTATGAGGGCCTGATTCGCAAATCGCGGGTGAAGGGACGCCGGTGAACCTTATTCTTCTCGGCCCGCCTGGCGCGGGCAAAGGCACACAGGCCAAGCGCCTGCAGGACAACCATGGGATCGCGCAGATCTCCACGGGCGACATGCTGCGCGCGGAAGTGGCTGCCGGCACGCCCGTCGGGAAGGAAGCCAAGGCGGTGATGGAAGCCGGGCAGCTGGTGTCCGACGACATCATTGTGCGCATGCTCTCATCCCGCGTCAGCCAGCCGGATTGCGCCAAGGGGTTCATCCTGGATGGCTTCCCGCGAACGGTGCCGCAGGCCCAGGCCTTGGACCGCATGCTGGCGGACAAGAAGTTGACGCTGGACGTGGTGATCGAGCTGAAGGTGGACGACTCGGCCTTGATCGAGCGTATCGCCGGCCGCTTCACCTGCGCCAAATGCGGCGAGGGGTACCACGATAGCTTCAAACCGACCGCCAAAGCGGGCGTCTGCGACGCCTGCGGTAGCACGGACTTCACCCGTCGTGCCGACGACAACAGGGAAACCGTGGTCGCTCGTCTCGACGCCTACCACCGCCAGACCGCGCCGATCCTGCCGCATTATGCCGCTCAAGGCACGCTGCGGTCGGTCGACGGGATGGCGGACATCGACGTTGTTGCTGCCCAGATAGACGCCATTCTGACACAGGTCGGATAAGCGCCTCACGCTCGCGTAAAACGCTTGATTTGGCGTTGACTCTCAGGCGAGCGGAACTATAGTCCCGCGCTCCGACGTGGCCCCCTCCCCCAAGGGGGTTTGTGTCGTTTGCGCATATCCCAGCCCCTCGGGGCACGTTTACGGCCCGGCCGACGTCCGGGCGACAGGAGAGTCAAGCGTGGCGCGTATAGCCGGCGTGAACATCCCGACGAACAAGCGCGTGCTGATCGGGCTTCGCTATATTTATGGCATTGGCCCGACCAAGGCCGCCGAAATCTGCGGCAAGCTGAGCATCCCCGACGATCGCCGGGTGAACCAGCTCTCCGACGAGGAGATCCTCCACATCCGCGAGCTGATCGACCGGGAATACCGGGTCGAAGGCGATTTGCGGCGTGAAGTATCCATGAACATCAAGCGGCTGATGGATTTGGGTTGCTACCGCGGTCTGCGGCATCGCAAAGGCCTGCCGGTGCGCGGTCAACGGACCCACACCAACGCCCGTACCCGCAAAGGCAAGGCGGTGGCGATCGCCGGCAAGAAGAAGGTGACCAAGTAAGGCGTACCAGCGCTTTTCTTACCACTAGCGAATTCCCGCGGTGCCGGCTTCCGGCGCCGCCATGAGTTGAGAGCAGGACACACATCATGGCGAAACCCGCCACCGCCGCCCGCCCAAGGCGCAAAGAGCGCAAAAACATCATCGCCGGAGTCGCGCATGTCGCGGCGACGTTCAACAACACGGTGATCACCATCACGGACGCGCAAGGCAACGCTATCGCCTGGTCGTCCGCAGGCAGCCAGGGCTTCAAGGGCAGCCGCAAATCCACCCCCTACGCGGCGCAGGTCGCGGCGGAGGATGCGGGCCGCAAGGCGCGCGAGCATGGGATGGAAACGCTGGAGATTGAAGTCAGCGGCCCCGGCTCGGGACGCGAAAGCGCGCTGCGTGCGTTGCAGGCCGTCGGCTTCCAGGTCTCGGCCATCCGCGACATGACCCCGATCCCACACAACGGATGCCGCCCGCGCAAGCGCCGGCGCGTCTGAGTTTTCGCCGACTGACAATTCACCGGACTGGAGCCGCGGGACGCGGCTCGAAAGGTTGAGGTAATATGAGGCAGAGCGCCGTCATTCAGAGGAACTGGCAATCCCTGATCAAGCCGGAAAAGCTCGAAGTCGAGCCCGGCGCCGATCCAAGCCGTATCGCCACCATCGTCGCCGAACCGCTGGAACGCGGCTTTGGCATGACGCTGGGTAACGCCATCCGCCGTATCTTGCTGTCGTCGCTGCAAGGCGCGGCCGTGACCGCGGTGCAGATCGATGGCGTGCTGCACGAATTCAGCTCGATTCCCGGCGTGCGTGAGGACGTCACGGACATCGTGCTGAACATCAAGCAGCTCGCTCTGCGGATGCACGGCGAAGGCCCCAAGCGCATGACGCTGACCGCCACCGGTCCCGGCGAAGTGCGCGCCGGCCAGATCCAGGCCGGCCACGACATCGACATCATGAACCCCGAGCTGGTCATCTGTACCCTGGACGACGGGGTGAAGCTGGGCATGGAGTTCACGGTCAACCTGGGCAAGGGCTACCAGCCTTCCACGGTGAACCGGCCGGAAGACGCGCCGATCGGTCTGATCCCGGTCGACAGCATCTACTCCCCGGTGCGCCGCGTGTCCTATCGCGTCGATCCGACCCGCGTGGGTCAGGTCACCGACTATGACAAGCTGCTGCTGACGGTGGAAACCAACGGCGCGGTCACGCCGGAAGACGCGGTGGCCTTGGCCTCCCGTATCCTGCAAGATCAGCTCCAGCTGTTCATCAACTTCGAAGAGCCGCAGGCGGCGCGCGTCGAGGAAGTGCAGGACGATCTGCCGTTCAACCGCAATCTGCTGCGCAAGGTCGACGAGCTCGAGCTGTCCGTCCGTAGCGCGAATTGCCTGAAGAACGACAACATCGTTTACATCGGCGACCTCGTGCAGAAATCCGAACAGGAAATGCTGCGCACGCCGAATTTCGGCCGCAAGTCCCTGAACGAGATCAAGGAAGTGCTGACCGCGATGGGCCTGTCGCTGGGCATGTCCGTGTCGGGCTGGCCGCCGGAGAACATCGAAGACATGGCCAAGCGGCTCGAAGAGCCGTTCTGAGCTGGTATGAAGGACTGAACCTATGCGTCACGGTGTTGCCGGCCGAAAGCTCGGCGTTACCTCTACCCATCGCATCGCCATGTTCCGCAACATGGCGGCAGCGCTGATCAAGCATGAGCAGATCACCACCACGCTACCCAAGGCCAAGGAATTACGCCCGGTTGCGGAAAAATTGATCACGTTGGGAAAGAAGGGCGGACTCGCCAACCGGCGTCTCGCTTATGCCGAACTGCGCGACGACGTCATCGTCAGCAAGCTGTTTGGCACGCTGGCGGACCGCTACAAGGAGCGTGCCGGCGGTTATTGCCGCGTGCTCAAGGCGGGCGTGCGCTACGGCGATGCCGCCGACATGGCGGTGAT
>CAIYDT010000168.1 GCA_903924985.1 uncultured Acetobacteraceae bacterium | reverse complement strand
GGTGAGTTCCGGTTGGGGACGGATTCGATATACATGGGAGGGTATCATGCACATATGGCCTCCCCGTACAAGTCTAAAGAATGATATTACATGGCTACGTTTGAGAGGGGTTCCACGCGATGATTCGAGTCTTTTCAGGGGCTTGATGTAACGCGAAGACGGAAGCTCGGCCTAAGCGCCGCAAAAATTATGCCCACCTTCGTAATCGCCGCCTCAGACAGCCGAACGTGAAGACCGACAGGGCGTTCCCCAGTATCTCGCGCACTCTTGACCGCCCAATAGGCCCCGACCGTCAGCTCAAGCTTCCCGGGTAGTCCCGCCACACCGGCGGCTCCAGCCGCGGGTGCGTCTCCGGTGGATACGCACCCCGCCAGTATCCGGCGATCTCCGATCCCGTGGCGTTCCACAATCCATCGTGCCCGCGCATGAACTGGAGGAACGTCTCCAGCAGCCGCACCCGATGCCCAAAACCCGAGGCATAGGGGTGCAGCACCATGTGGAAATACCGACCGCGCCGGTACTGTGCCGCGAACTCCGCCCGCCAGTTGCGGAACAGGGAGTCCGCGTGCTCCAGCCCCGTCCCCTTGCTGGGGAACAGCAGGAAGAACTGGTCGTCGTAATGGTAGTAGTACGGCAGCGTCAGCATCGCCCGTCGGGCGGCGAAGTCGGTCACCCAGTAGTGCGGAATGTCGTCGGCGAGGCCGTTGCCGAAGTAGCGGTAGCCGGCATCGTTCAACAGATCGATCGTATGAGGGCTTATGGTGCCTCCGGCGAAAGGGTCGCCTTGGCGCGGCAGCGAGTACCACCCCGCCGGACGCTGACCGGTTATCCCCGTAAGTATCTCCGTCGCGCGGGCAATGCGCGCCGCCTCGTCGGCGCGATCCAGCTCGGAGACATCCTCGTGCCGCAGCCCCTGCACCGCGATTTCGTGCCCGTCGGCCGCCAGCGAACGGATGGTGTCAGGGTCGACCATCGCCATCACCGCCGGCACCGCGACCGTCGCGCGCAGCCCGAACCGGCACAGCGCCGTCCGAACCTGTTCCAACCCATCGCGGGCACCGAACTGCGCGCGCGGGCTGGTCAGATCGCGTTCGGTGATCCCAGCAGGGCCAGAAGCCACCGACAGATCGACCGTGATGCTCACGCAGCAGCGGTTGCCGTCCGGCCAGCGGACCTGATCGTCGGTCAGGCTGCGCTCGTCGGAGATGGTGTAGCCATCTTTCCAGGGCATGATCGTTCCCTCAACCAGCAGGTGGGAAGTGGGACAGGCAATGGCGCGCCACCTGCTCGCAGGTGGGGAACCACACGCCCGGCAGTGCCTTCATCCGGGTCATCAGCCGGTCCAGCATGTCGATGCGCTGCGCCCGGCCCGAGACAAATGGGTGCAGGCAGACGTTCAAATATCCACCGCCCGCATGGTACTGGTGCAGGAAGGCCTCCCACCACAAATCGAACACTCGGTCGGTGTCGGTAATCCTCTGCGCCGCATTGCCGGATCCCAGCCAGGCGAAGCTGTAGAACATGGCGTCGTCGATGGCGTAGTGGAACGGCAGGTTCAGCAACGTCGCCTCCCCCACCGCATCAGTCAGATAGTACGGCAGGTGGTCGGCGGTGTCGTGGGAGGTATAGAGGAACCCTTCCTGCTTCAGCAGCGCCAGCGTGTGCTCGCTGCGGCTACCCACCGGTTTGCGGCCCGTGATCGCCGACAGCGCTCGGCCGGTCTTCGTCAGATGGTCCAGCTCCAGCTGCATATCCTTGGGGACCCGATGCTCCCACATATGGTCGGCGATCTCGTGCCCGGCGGCGTGGGCTGCCCGCAGCGCCTGGGGGTACAGCTCGCAGATGCGCCCTGGGGTGAAGATGGTGGCCTTGATCCCATGGCTGTTGAACAGGTCCAGCAACCGCCAGATGCCCACCCGCCCGCCGAACTCCCCCTTTGCCAGCTGCATCGGCGGCTCGTTCAGTAGCCGGCGCAGCAGCATGGCATCGAAATCGGCGGTGAAGTTGACCGCGATGCGCGCGCCATCCGGCCAGGTCAGGCCAGCGATGCGGCGGTGCCGGTTGCCGAAGGCCCGAGCGGCCTCCGCCAGAGCCTGAAGATCCTGATCCATCGCGTTTCCCCCTTCAGCGCTTTCATCCTAGCGCCGCTTCCGGGTAACAGAACAGCGCATGATCCCCCTTTCCCCATCAGACCCCGACGCCGCCGCCCGCCGCGAGCTATTCCACCATCGCACGTTCGCCACCGCCCTGCTGGTGCTGATGGCGGCGCTGACTTTGTGCGCCTACGGCATTCCGGTGGATATGTGGCCAAGTGAATACACGCGCGCGCTGCTGGGTGCGGCAGCCAAGGCGGGGTTCGTGGGTGGCATCGCGGACTGGTTCGCGGTCACCGCCCTGTTCCGCCGCCCCCTCGGCCTCCCCATCCCCCACACCGCCATCATCCCCCGGCAAAAAGAACGTTTAGGGCTGGCCCTCGGGCGCTTCGTCGCGACGCACGTGTTCACCGAGAAGGACATCGCCGCCATGCTGGCCAAGCTGGACCTGCCCAGCATCCTGCACCGCTTCCTCGCCGATCCCGCCGCGTCCAAGCCGCTCGCCTTCACGTTGGCCGGCATGCTGCCCAAAGTGCTGGCAACCGTGGAGGACGGCCGCGCCCGCCGCGTCGTCGCTCGCATGGTGCCCCGCATCCTCGGCGGCACCGGCGCCAGCAAGCTGATCACCCGAGCGCTGCACGGTCTGGTGGACGGCGGACGGCATCAGGAGGTGTTCGGCTTCATCCTGGCACAGCTCAAGCAACTCATCGCCAGCCGGGAGGACGCACTGCGCACCGCCATTGAGGAGCGGGTCCGCGAGCAAGGGGGCCGCCTGGTCGGCTGGGCACTCGGTGCCTCCATCGCCCGTCGCGTTCTGGCGACTCTGACGACCGAACTGGACAAGATGGGACCAGACGGATCGGAACTGCGAGAGGCCTTCGACGAATGGGTCCGCCGCGAGATCCGACGCATGGAGGAAGACCCAGCCAGAGCGGCGGAATTGGGGGCGGCGGTGCGTGGCGTCGTGGCACACGAGACGGTGCAGGCCTGGATCTGGGACATTTGGGCTCGGCTGCGTGTGTCGCTGGAGGCCGACGCCGCCAGACCCAACGGCCGCACCATGGCCTATCTGGAAGACGCGATCGGCAGCCTCGGTGCCATGCTGGAATCCGATCCCGCCGCCCGCGCGCGTGTCGACGCGGCAGCGGAAGGGGTGGTTCGCACCCTGCTGCCCAGCGCACAGGCGGGCCTATCCGCCTTCATCGCCCAGGTGGTGGCAAGTTGGGACGCCGCCACGGTCGTCGAACGGCTGGAACTGCGGGTTGGCAAAGACCTGCAATTCGTGCGGGTCAACGGCACGCTAGTGGGTTTCCTGGTCGGGGGGGCGCTGTATGCGGCGCTACGAGCGGCGTTCGGTTCTAGCGGGTTGTAACGTCTCGCACACCGACGACCTGCTTCAAATTGCCCCCGATCAGATGAACCATCTCCCTGGGCATGGCATCCATCGCAATTGCAATACGCATCGTCCCGTCGGCATGCACCGCGTGAAAACTGTCGGGAACCAGATCTCGTCTGGCGAAGGGTTGCAGCAAACGGGGTAGCAAACCCGGCGACACATCGGCGTCTACCTCGAAACGAACAGCGGCGAACATATGCCGGCACTCCAAACCACGAGAGAGAAAAAGCGGGTAAGCCCGGCTGCTCAGGCAGCCGGGTGGCTAATTCGCTTCGTGATCGGGATCGCGTTCATGGCGGTTACCCTAGGGAACAAGCGGGCACCAGTCGAGCCAATCCGGTTGCCGCCCCGGGCATATCAGCCCCCCGCTCGCCGTAGCCGGGCATGCGGGATGCCGAACACCGCGACGGCCGTGCCCGCCAGCAGCAGCACCGCCGCGATCGACAGCCCGATATACAGGCTGCCGGTCTGCTGGAACGCCCATCCCACCACCGCCGGCCCCGAGAGCCCCCCGAACTGGCCGATCGCGCTGATCATGCCGATGCCCAGCGCCGCGCCCGTGCCCTCCAGCCAGATCGGCGGAATGGTCCAGAACACCATGAAGACCGCGTAACCGCCGGCCGTGCTCAGCGTGACCAGCACTGCCGTGGCCCACAGGTTCCCCGCCGCCAGCGGCAGCAACAGGTAGCTTCCGGACGCCAACAGCCCAGTCAGCAACAGGTGCCATTTGCGCTCCAGCATGCGATCGGAGTTGCGGCACACCAGCAGCACGAACACGCCCACGAAACACCAGACGATGGCCAGAATATGCGCCGCCTCGGTCACCGACCCGGCGCCGGATTTGCGCAGCAAGGTGGGGAACCAGATGTTGTTGGTGTTGAGGAAGGTCATGGTGAAATACACAAACACCATCATCCAGACCTTACCGTTCAACAGCACCTCCCTGATGCTGCCGGACGGTTTGTGGCTGTGCGCCGCTCGGTCCGCCGCCATGTCGTCCACCACCAGTTGCTTCTCCGCCGGGGTCAGGAAGCTGGCGTTCTCCGGCCGGTCGGTCAGCACGAAATAGGCGGCCAGACCCAGCAACACCGCCGGGATGCCATCCACCAGGAACAGCCAGCGCCAGCCATGCAGGCCCAGCCAGCCGTCCATCCCCTCCATGACCGAACCCGAGATCGCGCCGCCCAATACGCCGGACAACGGAATGCCCACCAGGAACAGGCTGGTCGCTCGGCCGCGCTGATGGTTGGGGAACCAGAAACTTAGATACAGCAGCACGCCCGGAAAGAAGCCGGCCTCGAACGCGCCCAGCAAGAAGCGCTGGATGTAAAACCAGTATTCGTTCCGCGCCCAGGCCATGGAGACGATCGCAAGGCCCCAAAGGGTCATGATCCGCATCAGCGTCTTCGGCGCGCCGATCTTCATCAGCAGCAGATTCGAGGGAACCTCGAA
Source organism: uncultured Acetobacteraceae bacterium (assembly GCA_903924985.1). Lineage (GTDB taxonomy): Bacteria > Pseudomonadota > Alphaproteobacteria > Acetobacterales > Acetobacteraceae > Rhodopila. The sequence continues at coordinate 333 of CAIYDT010000168.1, read as the reverse complement.
CACGATGTAGCCAATGAAAAACGCCGAGGTGATGAAGCCGAACACCGCCTCATTCAGATGCATCTCGGGCACGAATTGCAGCTTGGCGTAGCCGATGCTGACCCGGTCGAGGTAGTTGACGATGTAGCAGGCCAGCAGGAAAGGCATCAGCCGCCAAAGGATCTTGCGGTACACCACATCATGGCTCAGGGCAATCGCATTTGGAATTGTTTGCGGCTGATCGAGGGCTTGCCCGACGCGGCGAAGATGGACTCTACCCCAGCGGGTCAAAACAACACGCTGTGGGGATACCGTGGAGCAGTTTGCCGGTTGCTGGGAAGGCCTGGAGGATCC
>CAIYDT010000167.1 GCA_903924985.1 uncultured Acetobacteraceae bacterium | reverse complement strand
TGCATCGCCTCATCCATCGCCGTACGGGCGGCCCCGATTTGTCCCCCCTGATAGGCCCTCGATGCTTCGGTCAATGCGTCCGACACCTCATCCGCTCGGGACACGCTGGGAAACAAGAGAGGTAACGCGGCGACAGCAAGCCAAAGGTATGGGCGCATCGGGATCTCCTGGTCGTTTCCTAATCCGTGCGCAACACAGGACATGGTTGGGCAACGGGTCAAGGCGCATTCGCCACCCGACCGGCTCGCTGATACACTCGTGATATGCTCCGCCGCTTTGAAGCCCTGCTGCAACCGACCGCCGGTACGCCTGCCCCGCCCCCAACGGACGGGCTGCTGCGATTCTACTGGCATTTCATCGGACAGGCCCGCTGGTTCGCGGTGTCGCTGTTCGCATTCGGCGGCATGATCGCGGTGTTGGACACCATGATCCCCACCTTCATCGGTCGCATCGTGGGGCTGGTGTCGACCCATGCGCCGGAGACCCTGGTGCGGGACACCTGGCCGCAACTGCTCATGATGGCTGCCGTGCTGGGGTTGGCGCGGCCGATCACGTTCCTGGCGCACAACATCGTGGTCAATCAGATCGTCAATCCCTCGGTCACTAACCTGATCCGTTGGCAGAACCATTGGCACGTGGTGCGGCAGAGCTGGACGTTCTTCCAGAACGATTTCGCCGGCCGCATCGCCGCCCGCGTGATGCAAACCGGCCCGTCGATGCGGGAAAGTATCGTCATGGCGTTCGATGCCGCGTGGTATATCATCGTCTACGGCGGCAGCGCGCTGTTGCTGTTGGGATCGCTGAACTGGCGGCTGACAATCCCGATGGCGGTGTGGTTCGTGCTCTACGTCGCGATGCTGTCCTGGTTCGTCCCGCGCTTGCGCGACCGGTCGAAAGCGATGTCGGAGCGGCGCTCAACCCTGATGGGCCGGGTGGTCGATAGCTACACCAACATCCTGACCGTGAAATTGTTCGCGCGGGCGGCGGACGAGGACGAGTTCGTTCGGCAGGCGGTGGACGACCACACGAATGCTTCCCGATCGCAGGCGAGGATGACGACGGGATATAGCACGACGTTGATGTTCATGAATGCCGCGCTGATCGTGGGAACCGCGACAATCGCGATTTGGCAATGGACCGTCGGCCATATCGGCGTCGCCGCCGTGGCCACCGCGATCCCGATGGCATGGCAGCTCAATAACATCGCCGGCTGGGTCGCGCGCAGCATCACGACGATTTTCGAGAATATCGGCACGGTGCAGGACGGCATGCGGTCCATCGATGTGCCGCGCCTGATGCCCGACCCACCGGGCGCGGCCGAGTTGCGCGTCACCGGCGGAGAAATCCGCCTCGAGAACCTGCATTTCGACTACGGACGGGCCGCGCGGCCGGTCGGTGTATTGCATGGCATCGATCTGACCATCAGGGCCGGGGAGCGTGTGGGGCTGGTCGGTCCGTCCGGCGCCGGCAAATCCACGCTGGTGAATTTGCTGCTGCATTTTTACGAGCCGTCGCAGGGCCGTATTCTGATCGACGGGCAGGACATCGCCACCGTGACGCAGGAGAGTCTGCGCACCCAGATAGCCATGGTGACACAGGACACGTCGTTGCTGCACCGCTCGATCCGGGAAAACATCGGCTACGGCCGCCCCGACGCCACCGACGCGATGATCGAAAGCGCCGCGCGAAGGGCCGAGGCACACGATTTCATCATGGGCCTGGAAGACTGGCACGAACGCAGCGGCTACGACGCGCATGTGGGGGAGCGCGGGGTGAAACTATCCGGCGGGCAGCGCCAGCGCGTGGCACTGGCGCGCGTAATCCTGAAGGACGCGCCGATTTTGGTGCTGGATGAGGCGACGTCCGCGCTGGACTCGGAGGTCGAAGCCGCGATCCAAAGCCAACTCGACGGGCTGATGGACGGGCGCACGGTCATTGCCATCGCGCACCGCCTTTCCACCATCGCGCGCATGGACCGGCTGGTGGTGCTGGATGAGGGACGGATCGTCGAAGTCGGCTCCCACCGCGAATTACTCGCGAAGGATGGCGTCTACGCCCGGTTGTGGAAACGCCAGTCTGGTGCATTCGATACCGAGATGTTGACGATATAACGAAGGGAGAAAATCCATGCGCCCGCAAGCCGAAGCCATGCGCGACCTACTCAACCAACCTGGCCTGACCGTTATGCCCGGCTGCGGCGACGGCATGGCCGCTCGGCTTGTCGCGGAAGCCGGGTTCAAGGTCGCGTTCGCGTCGGGCTCGTCGATTTCCGCCATGCGGCTGGCAATGCCGGACATGGATTTGCTGAGTTTCCCGGAAATGCGCGACGCCACGGAAACCATGATCGGCGTGGCGCCGAACGTGCTGTGGCTGGCGGACGGCGACACCGGCTACGGCAATGCGCTGAGTGTGCAGAAGACAATCCGAGCCTATGCGCGCGCTGGGGCCGCGGCGGTGCTGATCGAGGATAAAATCTGGCCTCGCCCGCTCGGTCGCCAAGGCGCGAAGCTGGTCGTGGATCGCGACGCCGCGCGGTTGCGTTGCCGCGCGGCGGTGGAGGCGTGCCGGGAGGAAGGCATTTTGCTGCTGGCACGCACCGATGCGCGGACGTCGCGCGGTTTCGATGAAGCGCTGGCACGGCTGAACGATTTCGTGACCGAGGGTGCGGATATTTTCTTCCTGGATTCTCCGGCAACGGAAGTGGAAATGCGCGCGGCGGTGGCAGCTTCCAAAGGCAAACCCCACATCGCGGTCACGGTTCCCGGCGGCAAGCACTTCATGCCGGACGACGCTGAATTGACCAGGATCGGCATCAAGATGGTTACCTACCCGCAGGATATTCTCGCGGCCTCGATCCACGCAATCCGAGCCGCCCTGGCGGGGATCAAGGGCGGGCCAAAGCCACCGATGGCCCTCGGCCCCGACATGGCAACCGCGATACGGACCGCCGAATACCTGGCGGCGGACTCACGCTGGCCCGATCCAACGGATTAACCAGCTGATACTGGAAGCTCGGACCCGTCAGAACATCCGAGTTAGGGAAATTAACACAGATTGTCGTAAGAGGGGCAAAAACGGTGGCATGTCGTTATCATATCGTTATGGTCTTCCTCGGACTTGACCCGACCACCTCGTGCGTTACGGAGATTGAAATCGCTTGCTTTTTTGGTTCCGCTTTGGCCTGAGGTGGCCGAGCCCGACCATGACGGTTGGGGCTTCTCACGGGGATGACGGAAGGGGGGCGTCCGATCCAGATGCGATTGCCCTGAACCGCTTCGCCGCCCAGGGTTGCGCGTTTCGGCCCCGATCCTCTACAAAAGCACACCCAAACGGCCTCGCGCGCGAGCGCTGGCCCGCCACACCATAACGCAACCATTTACCGATTGGTCCCGCCATGCGCGTCACTCAGAAGGTTAAGAAGATCCTCGACTGGTATGAGGGCGATAACCCTGGCGTGAAGGCCAACCTCGCCCGCATCCTGTCCACCGGCAAACTCGGCGGTACCGGCAAGGTCGTCATCCTGCCGGTCGACCAAGGGTTCGAGCACGGCCCAGCCCGCAGCTTCTCGCCCAACCCAGCGGCCTACGATCCTCACTACCACTACCAACTCGCCATTGACGCCGGGCTGAACGCCTATGCCGCGCCGCTGGGCATGCTGGCGCAAGGGGCGGACACCTTCGCCGGCCAGATCCCAACCATCCTGAAATGCAACAACTCCAACAGCCTGGCCACCAACAAGGACCAGGCCGTGACCGCCGGCGTGAAAGACGCGCTGCGCCTGGGCTGTGCCGCCATCGGCTTCACCATCTACCCCGGCAGCGAATACGCCTTCGCCCAGATGGAGGAACTGCGGGAACTCACCCTGGAAGCCAAGGACGCCGGCCTCGCGGTCGTGGTGTGGTCCTACCCGCGCGGCCCGAACCTGGACAAGGCCGCCGAAACCGCCGTCGATATCTGCGCCTACGCGGCCCAGATGGCGGCGCTGATGGGCGCCAACATCATCAAGGTGAAGCCCCCCACCGCCGTCGTCAGCCTGGAAGCGGCGAAGAAAAGCTACGAGAAGTTCGACGGCTCCACCCTCGCCAAGCGCGTGGCGCACGTGATGCAGTCGTCCTTCGCCGGCAAGCGCATCGTCGTATTCTCCGGCGGTGAGGCCAAGGACCTGGACGGCGTGTTCGAGGAAGTGCGCGGCGTGCGCGACGGCGGCGCCAACGGCTCGATCATCGGCCGCAACACCTTCCAGCGCCCGCGTGAGGCGGCGTTGGAGATGCTGAGCAAGATCATCGATATCTATCAGAACAAGGCCTGATCCGATGCCTCCGATGGACGGCGGCGGGTCCGACCGCTGCCGCGTCTATCTGATCACGCCCGAAAAGTTCGACCTGCTGCCGTTCGCCGATTTATTGGCGGCGGCACTGGATGCGGGCGATGTGGCGGCGGTGCAGCTCCGCATCAAGGACGTGAGCGATGGCGTCTGGAAACGCACCATCGACGTCCTGCGTCCCGTGACACAGGCCCGCAACGTGGCGTTCCTGCTGAACGACCGCGCCGATCTGGTGGTGGGCACCGGCTGCGACGGCGCCCATGTCGGCCAGGACGACATCCCCGCCAAGGAAGCCCGTCGCATGATGGGCCCGGATTTGACCCTCGGCGTAACCTGCAAAGGCAGCCGCGACCTGGCGATGCAGGCCGGAGAGGATGGAGCGGATTACGTGGCGTTCGGGGCATTTTTCCCGTCCACCACCAAGGAGGTGACCAATCAGGTCGATCCCGAGATCCTGCGCTGGTGGGCCGATCTGATGGAGATTCCCAGCTGCGCGATCGGCGGGATCACGCCGGAGAATTGTGGGCCACTGGTGCGGACGGGAACCGATTTCCTGGCTGTGGCGGGATGCATATGGAACCACCCGGACGGGCCGGCGGCGGGGGTTAGGGCGTTGAACAAGGCGATTACGGAAGCGGGCGTTTGATTGGGTGTTTCGATCCATAACAGCTCCAATTATTCGCCGTTAGTTACTCAAGGGCACCATGTTAGCGGTTGTTCATCGTCGAACGCGGGGAATTGTCCGACTAACGACCGGATATCGGTTGCGGTGACCAGAAGTGCCTGGATCGTAAACGGACACGGCCGTTCGGCGAAGATCAGCCGGGCAGCCACCGCTGCCGCCGGATAATTATACAGGGCAATCCGCTCGATCATCCTCGAGACTGTTTTGCCATATTACATTGATATATATACGCATTGAATTCTGAACAATTATTGACAGTTTGATACGACAATTGGACACTTCGTGCGACCAATATCGTCGCGACGACCGCCCGCCGCAAGCAATCAGGCAAGCACGACAGTCCCTACCCCAACTCATACTCCACCTCAGCCGTATAAACCGACTGCTCCTTCCCCAGTTGCGAACTGAACATCGTGAAGTGCTCCACGGCAAAAGCCTCCGCCCGGAACAGATTATGCGCCTGCACGAACCCCGCCAGCTTGAACTCCGGTGCGTTATCCAGCCGAGCCAACGTGACATGCGGCTGAAAGCGGCGTCGTTCGGGTTCCAGCCCAACCCGCTGCAATGCCGTTTCGATCTTGTTCTGCAAATGCTCCAGTCGCGGGTTGCGTTCCACCCCCACGAACAGCGTGTTGGCGCGGCCGCCTTTGCTGAACGTACCAACGCCGGCCAGCGTCAGTTCGAACCCCTTCCCGCGCAGCGCCGCCAGCGCCCAATCGATTTCCTCGGCACGATGCGGCGGCACCTCCCCGATGAAGCGCAGGGTGAGGTGAAAATTCTCCGGCGGCACCCAACGGGCGCCCTGGATGCCGGTGGTAGCCAGCGCGGCGATGCGGTGGCGCAATTCCCACGGCAGGTCGATACCGACAAACAGTCTCATTTCGCCGGAACCTCCGACAACAGCCGTTCCACTAACGGCAGCAGGCGGTCGACGATGCGGCGCACGCCCTCGGCATTCGGGTGCAACATATCCGGCTGGTTCAAAGCCCGATCGGCCGCCACCCCCTCCAGGAAGAACGGATCGAACAACACCCCCGGGCGCCGAGCCAGCCGAACGTACACCGCTCGGAATTCGTTATCGTAGGCGGAGCCCAGGTTGGGCAGCGCCTGCATGCCGCTCAGCAGCACCGGGATATGCCGCGCCGCCAGAGAGTCCAGGATCACGCCCAGATTGGCTTCCATCTGCGATGGGTCCAGCCCGCGCAACCCGTCATTGGCCCCGAGTTCCACGATCGCCGCGTCGGCGCCGTCCGCCAGCACCCAGTCCAGGCGGGCGCGCCCGCCTGCCGAGGTATCCCCGGATACCGCCCCGTCCACGATCGTCACCGGCTTGCCCCGCGCGGCCAGGGCGGTCTGCAACTGAACCTGGAACCCAGCGTCGTGCGGCAGGCCGTAACCGGCCGTGAGCGAGTCTCCCAGCACCAACAAACACACCGCCGCCTGGGCAGGGAAACACGCCATCAGCGCAATCAGAAAAAGGCCGGACTTACCCCAGCGCGCGAGAACCCCATATGCTGCCGCCATGGATGCCATCATGCCAACAGCCTCCCAAACGTCCCTGGTGCAAGTCAGGGGCCTGACGCTGACCGTGCCCTCGGCCGCCGGACCGGTCAACATTTTGCGCGGAGTCGACCTCGATATCGGCGAAAATGAGGCTGTGGCTTTGGTCGGCCCCTCCGGTTCGGGCAAAACCAGCCTGCTGATGCTGCTGGCGGGGCTGGAGCGGGCGACATCGGGGACCATCCGCCTGGACGGGCAGGAGGTCACGTCGATGAATGAGGACGCGCTGGCCCGGATGCGCCGCCAATCGGTGGGCATCGTGTTCCAGGCCTTCCACCTCATCCCCACCATGACGGCGCTGGAGAACGTATCCGTCCCGCTGGAACTCGCCGGCCGCGCCGATGCCGCGACAAGGGCGGCGGATGTGCTGGAATCGGTCGGCCTCGGCCATCGTCTGACCCACCTGCCCGGCCAGCTCTCGGGCGGGGAGCAGCAGCGGGTCGCACTGGCCCGCGCCTTCGCGCCGGAGCCCAGACTGCTGCTGGCCGACGAGCCGACCGGAAACCTGGACCACGCGACCGGGGAGCACGTAATGGACCTGCTGTTCGCCCTCCGAGCCCGCGCTGGATCGACCCTGCTGCTGATTACCCACGACCCAAGGCTGGCCGAACGCTGCGACCGGCTCGCGCATATGGAAGATGGACGGGTGTTGGAAGCCGTTAGCCCATGATCCTCGCTTTGCGTCTCGCCCGCCGGGAACTCCGCGGCGGGGTGCGCGGTCTGCGCGGGGTGGTGCTGTGCCTGGCCCTCGGGGTCGCGGTGATCGCCGCCGTCGGCGGCCTGCGCGCCGCCGTTGACGCCGGCATGGCGAACGACGGCCGCCGCATCCTCGGCGGCGATCTGGAGGTCGACGGCGGCGCCGATCCGATCCCCGCCCCCCTGCGCGACTGGCTGAAGCCCCACGCGACCGGCGTTTCGGAAGTCACCCAAATGCGCTCGATCGTGGTTGCCGCGTCCGGGGAGCGGCAACTGGTGGAACTCAAAGCCGTGGACGCCACATGGCCTCTGGTCGGCGCACCCGGGATCGACCCTCCCCAGCCGCTACCCGCCGCCCTGGCCGAGAAAGACGGGCGCTTCGGCATTCTGCTCGACCCCGTGGTCATCTCCCGCCTGAGCCTCAAACCGGGCGACACCGTCAAACTCGGCAACGCCAGCTTCCTTGTCGCGGGCGCGCTCACGCTGGAACCCGACCGGGTCGTCACCCCTTCCATCTTCGGCGCCCGCGCCCTGATCTCGGCCGACGCACTCCCCGCCACCGGCCTGGTGCTGCCTGGCGCCATGCTCCGCCACGCTTTACGGCTGACGACGGCCGAACCCGGCCTGTCCCCCCAAATCCAGGCCGCCTTCCCCGACCGAGGCCTCCGCATCCGCGACCCCCACGACGCGGCGCCCGGCGTCACAAGGTTCCTCGACCAAACCGGTCTTTTTCTCACACTGGTGGGCCTGACCTCCCTTCTGGTCGGCGGTATCGGCGTCGCGAACGGCGTTCGGGCCTGGCTGGACGCGCGGCATCGGACGATCGCGACGCTGCGGTGCCTGGGCGCTTCCTCCCAGACCGTGTTCGCGGTGTGCCTAATTCAGGTGGTGGCGCTGGCCGGGGTCGGCATCGTGCTGGGTCTGGCGGCGGGCGCGGTCCTGCCGGCGGCCGGCGCATGGCTGCTGAAAGACATCCTGCCCGTTCCCCCGGTGGCCGGCATCTACCCCGGCGCGCTCGGCCTCGCCGCCGCATACGGGGTGCTGACCGCCTTCGCCTTCGCCCTGTGGCCGCTGGGGCGCGCCGCGCAAATCCCGGGCGCCGCGCTGTTCCGCGAAACCATGCCCGAGGGCCGCCCCGCCTGGCCGATCCTGCTCGCCACACTGACGTCGGTCGTCGCGCTGGCGGTCGTGACCGTCGCCACCGCGCCCGACCGGCGCATGGCGTACTGGTTCTGCCTCGCCGCGCTGGCCACCCTGGCGCTGTTCCGGCTGGGGGCCACCGTGCTGATGGGACTCGCCCGCTTGGCCCCAACCGCCAAACTGCCACCCTGGGCGAGGCTCGGCATCGCCAACCTCTACCGCCCCGGCGCCACCACCGCGCTGCTGCTGGTCTCAGTCGGCCTGGGCCTGTCCACGCTGGCCACCGTGGCCCTGATCCAGGCCAACATCAGCCGCGAAGTCCTGCAACAGATGCCCGCCAACGCCCCCAGCTTCTTCTTCATCGACATCCAGGCGGACCAGCTCGACCGCTTCAACGCCCTGATCCACGCCCAACCCGGCACCAGCGATTTGCGCGACGTGCCCTCCCTGCGTGCCCGCATCGTGGCGGTCAAAGGGGTGCCGGTCGACCAGATGCGCACCACGCCCGAAACCGCCTTCGCGCTGAAAGGCGACCGGGGCCTGACCTACGCCGCGACTCCGCCCGCCGGCACGAAGCTAGCGGCAGGCGCCTGGTGGCCGGCCGATTACGACGGCCCGCCGCTGGTGTCGTTCGACGCCGGCCTCGCCAAAGGCTGGGGAGTCGGCGTCGGCGACATCATCCGGGTCAACGTGCTCGGCCGCGACCTGGACCTGAAAGTCGCCAGCCTGCGGGACATCGCCTGGCAGAGCCTGTCGATCAACTTCTTCATGGTCGCCAGCCCGGGGATATTGGCCCGAGCACCGCACACCCATATCGCCACCGTGCACGTGGACGGGCCGGACCAGGGCGCGGTGCTGAAGGCCGTCACCGATTCGCTGCCCAACGTCACCGGCATCCGCGTCGCGGACGTGCTGGCCTCCATCGCCGCGCTGCTGAACCAGATCGCCGCCGCGCTGACCGCGACCGGCGGGCTGACGTTATTGGCCGGGGCCATCGTGCTGGTGGGCGCGGTGGCAGCCGGCCAGCGCCGGCGCACGCGGGAGGCGGTGATTCTCCGCACAATCGGCGCCACACGCGGGCAAATCCGGGCGGCGTGGCTGACCGAGTTCGGCCTTTTGGGCCTGACAGCCGGCCTGCTCGCCGGATTGGTAGGTTCCGGGGCCAGCTTCGCCATGGCGCATTACATTTTGCATAGCGACTGGGAATTCATGCCGGGAACACTTATTTTCACCCTTGCGGGCGCGTTGGTGGTAATGCTCATCTTCGGCTACACTGGCACCGCCGCCGCACTGCGCGCCAAACCGGCCGCGCTGCTGCGCAACGAGTAAGAGAGGGGAACCATGGCCTTCACGCCGCAATACGGGGCTTACCCGCAAGCCTCCGCCGCCACGAACGCCGCCGTCATCGACGCCGGCCTTCGGGCCTACATGCTGCGGGTCTACAATTGGATGGCGTCCGGTCTGCTGCTGACCGGCATCGTGTCCTACGTCATTGCCAACACCAGCCTGCTCGGCGCGTTCTACCACGCGGTCCACACGCCTTACGGCACCGCCATGCAGCCGACCGCGCTGGCGATAATCGCGATGCTCGCGCCGCTGGGGTTCGTGCTGGTGCTCAGCCTTGGGGTGAACAAGCTGTCCACCACGGCAGCGCAGGCGCTGTTCTGGGCCTTCTGCGCCGCGATGGGCGCCAGCCTGACGAACATCTTCATCGTCTACACCTCGGAATCCATCGTCCGGGTGTTCTTCATCACCGCCGCCACCTTCGGCGCCATGAGCATCTGGGGTTACACGACGAAGGCCGACCTCAGCCGCATGGGCAGCTTCCTGATAATGGGGCTGCTGGGGATGATTGTCGCCAGTTTAGTGAACTTTTTCTTCCACAGCAGCATGATGCAGTTCGTGATCAGCATCGTCGGCGTGATCGTGTTCACCGGCCTGACCGCCTACGACACGCAGCGGATCAAGGCGGATTATGTGCAGTTCGCCTATGCTGCCGGCATGGACGGCGCCAACAAGCGCAGCGTCTACGACGCGCTGAGCCTGTACCTGAACTTCATCAACCTGTTCATGCTGCTGCTGCAGCTGCTGGGGAACAGAAACAACAACTGACGTAGGCGCAAGCTTACCGCGCCTACAATTAAGCCCCGGACCGAGAGGTCCGGGGCTTTTTCATGCCAATGAGACGCTGGCGTCTACTCCACGGCATGCGCCGGCATGACGTGCTGTTTTACGTTCGCGCGCTGCTGGTACCTCGGCACAGAAACGTTGACAGGTTGTGGGGCGAGGCGGGCGCCGTGTTCCGGACCGTCCATGAGTCGGGATGGCCCCCAGATTCCCCTTGGCGCGGCATGTCCGTTACGTTAGATATTTAGACGTAACCGTTAGTTTTACCCGCCACCGCCCAAGGCCCAGCATGACCCCCAATCCGAACAACCCCTGGCAAGACCCCCCATCCTTCAAAGGCATGGAGGATGCCCTGCAAGATGCCTGCGAGCGCGCCATGCAGCTCGT
>CAIYDT010000166.1 GCA_903924985.1 uncultured Acetobacteraceae bacterium | reverse complement strand
GGCCGAACGCCATGTTATCGAACACGGACATGTGCGGGTACAGCGCATAGTTCTGGAAGACCATGGCGATGTCGCGGTCGCGCGGGGGCACGTCGTTGACCACGTCGCCGCCGATCCAGATCTCGCCGGCGGTGATTTCCTCCAGCCCCGCGATCATCCGCAACGTGGTGGACTTGCCGCAGCCCGAAGGCCCGACGAGCACAACGAATTCATGATCGGCGATGTCGAGGTCGATCCCCTTCACCGCTTGCACACCACCGTCATACTCCTTGACGACTTTGCGGCAGGACACTTCAGCCATGGTCGTTCGGTTCCCTGTTTTAGCGGTTGGTTTCTTTTAGCCCTTGGTCGCACCGGCGGTCAGGCCAGCCACGTAGTAGTCCATCAGGAAGGCGTAGATCACGATCGGCGGCAACGAAGCCAACAAGCAGGCCGCCATGATCTTGCCCCACTGGAAGACGTCCCCGCGAATAAGGTCGGAGATAATCCCCACCGTCAACACCATCTGATTGGACGTGTAGAGATAGGCCAACGGATAGAGAAAGGCGCCCCAGGCAACCGTGAACGCGAAGATCGTCGCCGCGATGATGCCGGGCATCGCCACGGGGATGAAGATCTTAAGCAGGATCTGGATGTAGCTGGCGCCGTCGATCAGCGCGGCCTCGTCCAGCTCCTTGGGGATGGAGCTGAAGTAGCCGATCATGATCCAGGTGCAGAACGGCACCGCCAGCGTCGGGTACAGCAGCGCCAGGCACCACAGGTTGTTGATCAGACCGATCATGCCGACGATCTGAAACAACGGGATGAACAGCAGCGACGGCGGCACCAGGTACGTCAGGAACACCCCGGTGGACAGCGTTTGGCTGCCCCAGAAACCCATCCGCGACAGGCTGAAGGCCGCCAGGACCGAGATCACCATGCTGACGGACACCGTCACCACCGTGATCATCGCCGAGTTTAGGTAGTAGGTCTGGAAGTTCGGGTAGGTGATCAGGTACCAGAAATTCTCCAGCGTCGGATGGTTGACCATCCAGGGGCTGCCGGTCTGAGCGGATATCTCAGCCGAGGACTTCAGGCTGGTGATCACCGTGTAGAACGGCGGCACCAGGAAGATCACCACGAACACCGCCAGCGCGGCGTAGCTGCCCCACAGCGCCCACAGGCGCTGGTTGTGCAGGCTGGTTTTGCGAAATACCGCCTTGGTGGGGGCGTCTGCCGTGGTCGCGCTCATGTGGCGATCTCCTTGGTGCGCTGGGTGACGCCGCGCAGCACGAAGAACGCCGCGAAAGCCAGGATCGGGAACATGAACAGGCTGTCCGCGGCTCCCAGGGGGATGTCGCCGGATTGGATGCCCACCTGGAAGGCGTAGGTGGCGAACACGTGCGTCATGTCCTGCGGCCCGCCGGCGGTCAGAATGCGCACGATGTCGAAGTCGGCGAAGGTGACGATCAGGCTGAACAGCACGGTGATGGAGATGATGTTGCGCATCATCGGCAGGGTGACGAAGAACAGCTTCTGCCGCGCCGTGGCGCCGTCGATCGAAGCTGCCTCATACAACTGCTCCGGCACGGACTTCAGCGCCGCCAGGTACATGATCATGAAGAACGGGGTGCCGAACCAGACGTTGACGGTGATGGTGCAGATGCGTGCGATCCAGCCAACGCCAAGCCAGGGCACATTGGCGAAGCCGAACTGGTTCAGAATCCAGTTGAAGGCGGAGTAGGAGGGGTCGAACATCCACCACCATGTGAGTGTGGACAGCGCGAGTGGGATAACCCAGGGCACCAGCAGCAGCCCGCGCCAGATCTTCTGGCTGGAGCCGGGGATGTTGTGCATCAGATGCGCCAGGATGAAGCCCAGCAGCGCCTTCATCACCACCGCCGTGACGGCGAACAGGCAGCTTTGGAAGATCACCAGCTGGAAGGTGTGGCGCTTGAGCAGGAAGGCGAAGTTGCCCAGCCCGACGAAGGCGGTCATCTTCTTGTTCAGCATACTCAGATAAATGGCGTAGAACGCCGGGTAGATCACGAAGCAGGCAACCAGTAAAATCAGCGGCAGGCACAGCAAGAACGCGGTGGTGGACTTGCGTTGCGCGAAGCGCTTCATGCTGCTGGACCGGCCGGCGCTAACCGCCGCCGGGGCCATGCCGACCGGGATACTGGAACCGTCTGCCATCGTATACCTCCCATCCCGCGCCGAAATCGCTGGAAGCCGGGTTGGACCCGGTCCGCGGCGTCCCGACCTGTCGGGGCGATTTTACTCGGGGGGCGCGCCGTTCGACGATCCCCGTTGAAACTCTTGTACACACTTCGCCCCAACCGCTCCACCCCGTTCCCGCCACATTTTGGGTGGGAAATCGGGTTCGCGGCCGGCGTGGGAATCTTCCTGTCGGGAACAGCTCCCACGCCGGCCGAACGAGCCGGCGGCACATATGAAACCAACCCTGGTCGCGGCTTTGCGCCGCGTGCTGGCCGTTCGTCCGTCCCACAGGCGGCGCCGGCCATGCTGCTTATGTTATCGAGTCCAAGCTAGCGGTGGGCGCGGTTCGGCGCAACGCCGAGCCGCGCCGCCGCCAACCGTGTTTTTAGCGCGTGTAGCCCTCGATCTCATCCTGCGCCCAGGCGATCACCTGCGGGATGGTTTGGCCATCGCGCAGGCGGGCGAGCATCTGGTTATGGACCGCGCGATTGTAGATCTGCACGGCGATCTCGGGCGGCGCTTCGGACCCGGTCAGGCTCGGGATTTGCCCTGACGCCGGGCGCGGCGGGTAATTGTAGACGGTACCCTTCGGCGGCCCAACTTCGTTCCAGATGGGGAAATCGAGAAACTTCTCATAGGGCGGCAGGTCGTAGCCCTCGCTCGCGATATCGCGAGCTTCGACATTCTCCCGCTGCATCAGATAGGCGATCAACTCCTTGCCGGCCTGCTGGTTCTTGCTGAACTTGTAGACGCCCCAATAGAAGCCCGCGGTCGGGACGAAGCGGCCCTTGGGACCCTTGGGAGCGGGGAAGGTCCAGCAATCGGCCGCGACCTCGGGGTTGTCGCGCTTGGCGACCGCCCAGGCGGACGGCGGGTTGAAGATCAGAGCGGACTTACCAGCGATCAGCGCCCGGTTGTTGGATGCGTCGTCGTAGCTGACCGCGTCGGCGGGGTAGAACTTCAACAGCTTCTGGCAATACTCGAGAACCTGGCGCACTTCGTCGGATTTCAGCTGGCTCTTGCCTTCGCTATCGACCAGCTTGGCGCCATAGGCATGGAACAGCGCGCCGTGCGTGTCGGTGGCGTCGGTGTTGATGCCGCCGCCGGCACCGAGGCCCATGGCGAATGTCAGGTTGTCCTTCGCCGCAAGTTCCGCGTATTTCAGGAAGGCGTCCCAGGTCCAGGCGTCCTGCAACGCGTTCTTCTCGTCATGCGCGGGATACATCGCCTGGATGTCCAGCCCATTCTTCTTGAACCAGCTGATGCGGGCGCAGGGCGGTTTGGTCTGCGTGCCGGAGGAGGATGGCACCGCGAACCAGTCGCCCTTGTTACTGGCTAAATACTTGCAGACGTCGTTGGGGGAACCGGCGGCGGCGGTGACGGTCTTCATCACGTCATTCATCGGCACGAGCGAGTCGGCGTAGTTGCGCACGTCCCAATTGATGAAGGTCATGACGTCGTGCCCGTCTTTGGCCTGGGTCTCGGCGGCCGGGGTCAACTGCAGCTTGCCGCCCGATGTGGTGATGTAGTCGGCATTCACCGCCACCTTGTTCTTGTCGGCCCAGGCCAGCACCTGCTTTTGCATGACGTCATCGGCGCCAGGCACCCAATGGTTCCAGAAGCCGATATTGAGTTTGCCGGCCGCGCCGGCGGTACGAATGTGGACCAGCGGCAGCGCGGCGCTGGCCGCGGCGAGCTTCAGAGCCCCGCGACGGGTCATTCTGGTAGAATTTTTCATTGGACAGCCTCCTTGTTGAGAAGGCGTATAGTGATCGCTACCACCGACCGCAACAGGAATGTGACGCGGTTCGTACCGCGCCACATCGGGTCGTCAAGCGGGGTTAACGCGTGAAGCCTTCCAGTTCGTCCTGCGCCCAGTCCAGCACCTGCGGGATGGTCTGGCCGCTTTGCAGCTTGGCGAACATCGTCGGCAGGGTGCCGCGGTTGTAGATCTGCACCGCGATGCCGGGCGGGGCCGGAGACAGCGCGATGTGGGTCTTTTCCTTGTGCGACGCACGGACGGGGTAGTGGTAAACGGTGCCCTTGGGCGGGCCGACTTCCTGCCACACCTTGAAGTCGGACATGCTGACGAACGGCGGCACGTCATAGCCGAGGGAGGCGTTGCACCGCTCCTCCACATTGCCGCGCTGCGACAGGAACTCGATCAGTTCTTTGCCCGCGGACTTGTTCCGGGCGAACTTCCACACACCCCAGGAGAACGCGCCCATCGGCATGAAGCGGCCGGCCGGGCCTTTCGGCGCGGGGAAGGTCCAGCAATCCTCGGCCACCTTCGGCGCGTCGCGGCGAGCGACGGCCCAGGCGGACGGCGGGTTCCATATCAGCGCGGACTTGCCGGAGATCAGCGCGCGGTTGTTCGACGCGTCGTCGTAGCTGACGGCGTCGGCGGGCAGGAATTTCACCAGCCGCTGGGCGTATTCCAGCACCTGCCGCACCTTGTCGGTCTTCACGGTGATTTCGCCCTTGGCGTTCATCACCTCGGCGCCGTAGGCCGCGAACATCGCGCCGGCCGTATCCACGGAGTCGGCCGTGGTGCCGATGCCGATGCCGAAGGTCATGTTAACCTTATGGCACGCCTCGGCCGCCTTCAGCATCGCCTCATAGGTCCAGTTCTCGGCGTCGGGGGACGGATCGGCGCCGGCCGGATACATCTTCACGACGTCCAGCCCGGCGGCTTCCTTCAGCACCGAGATCCGGCCGCACGGCCCCTTCATCTGGTTGCCGGCGCTGCACGGGACGGCGATCCAATGGCCGTCGTTCTTGAACAGATATTCGCTGGCGGTCTGCACTGGGCCGTACTGGGCCATCAGGCGGCCCATGACATCATCCATCGGTTCCAGATTGTCGATGGCGTTCGGGGCTTCCCAGCCGGGGAACTGCTGTACGTCGTGGCCGACCTTGGCTTGTGCCTCGGCGGCGATGGTCAGGATGTTCTTGGACCCGACGGAGGTGATGAAGTCGGCCTGGACCTCCACCTGATGGGCTTTGCCGAAGGCTTCGCACTGCTTCTTCATGACCTCATTGCCTTCCGGGACCCAGTGGTCCCAGAACGCGATCGAGACCTTCCCGGCCGCTCGGCCGGTGCGGATGTGGACCAGCGGGAGGGCCGCGCTGGCGACCCCGAGCTTGAGGGCGGATCGGCGGGAGAATTTAGTGCGGGTGGACATGGGGAGATGCTCCTTGGGACGGCGCCGATTGGACGGCTTTCGGTGCGGGCAAGAGCGTAGGGTAGCGGAGAAGCGGGGGCAAGGGCGGGGACATTGCCTGTTGTAAGCTCGTGAAATGTCCGGCTCAGTGATGTCCCTTTTGAGGGTGCGAACATGGACCGGGCACGCATTCGCGAAGGGATATGTCGCATGCGCTTTACCGATGTTCTGGACCGCGCGGAGCGGTCCGAACTGAGCCGCATGGAGGCGGCCGAATCGCTTTGCACGAGCGGGCGGACGTTCCGCCGCTGGCGCGACCGCCATCGGGCTTCTGGGGCGCCCGGCCTGGACGACAGGCGTTTGACGCCGTCGCCGCGGCGCGCACCGGTGGCGGAGATCGAGCGGATGCAGGGCCTCCACCGCGACATGGCCGCGCACGGCGGCGGCGAAACCCTGAAACCGCGACGCACAATTCCGGCTCATGGCGGCGATGGTGGCGGTGACCTGATGCACGCCGAACAGATCGCCCATCAGCGCGGCCAGACGCTTCTCGGGCAGCAGCTGAAAGTGCAGCAGATACACGACGACGGCCGCGAGGCGGGCGCCGTATTGCACCGGCGCGGTCACGCCTTCGGGAAAGGCCGCGCGTGTTTCCGCGCCACAACGCCCGCAAACGCAGGCAAACGCGCGATGTTCCGTGACGATCAGCGCCTGAGGGTCAGGGAGATCGTACACCTGCCGCGCGGTATGGCCGGTGGCCACCGCCCCGTTCAGGGCGCCACCGCATCCCGCGCAGGTCTCGGGGAAATGGTCGATGGTGGCATCTGGGGTGGCCGTCCGGCTCAACGTCTTGCCGGGGTGCCCTTTCTGTCCACCGGATTTCCTGCCGGAGCGTTCGCGCAAACTGCTGACACGGGCGGGCTTCTTCTTCAGACCATCGCTGGACGGGGGCTTACCGCTGTTGCCGCTGTTCAGCCCAAGCCGACGTTCCAGTTCGGCGATCCGCGCATCTCGCGCCGCCAATGCCGCCAGTAACTCAGTGTTTTGTGCCTGAACCGCGACAACCAACGCTTCCAAACGCGCAGTGCGGTCTGAAACGCAACTGGCCTCATCAGGCGAAGCAGGCGGCGGCGGGGACATCGGAAGCTTGAAGCGTGCCCCGAGTCGCGTGTCACGCGCCGGTTAGCGATCCGCCACCTGGGCAGTTACAAAAAACCAGAGCGATGGCGCCGCCAAGACCGGCGCCATCGCTCTGGAACCACGGTTGGCCGCCGCGACGATGGACAAATAAAGGACGCGAGGGTTGACAGAATCCCTCAGGTCGAGTGAGCAACGCCAGAGTGTCGGTCATATCGAACTCCCGATGACCCTCGGGTTGGTACTTTACGGGCGGGGCGCAAATTGATCTGTGTCAAGGCGTTAGGCGCTGAACGGGATCACGGTACGGTCGTTAGGCCTGGAGGAGTACGGAGAATGGTTCTTAAGCTGAAAACATTGATGGCAGCCGCCGTCATGACGGTGGCATTGGCACTCCCGAGGGCGGCCGAAGCGGTGCCAAACTTCGCCGCGCAGACCGGTCAGCCCTGCGCGATGTGTCATGTCGGGGCCTTCGGGCCGCAGCTGACGCCCTTTGGGCGGGCGTTCAAAATCGGCGGATACACCCAAGCCGGGGGGGATGGGTGGGCGTCCAAGCTGCCGCTGTCCGCCATGGTGACGACGTCGTTCACGAACACCAGGCAGGATCTGCCGGACGCGCCGAAACATTATAATGTCAACAACAACCCGTCGCTGGACCAGATCAGCGTCTTCCTCGCGGGTCGGATCAGCGACTACAGCGGCGGTTTCGTGCAGCTGACGTATTCCGACGTGACCAACACCGCGCACGTGGACAACACCGATCTGCGGCCGTTCACCACGACTTTCGACGTGGGCAGCCACGATGTGCGGGTCGGCACCACGATCAATAACAACCCGACGGTGCAGGACCCGTATAATACGACCCCCGCCTGGGGTTTCCCGTTCATCTCGTCCGCTCTGGCGCCGACCCCGGCAGCGCAGCCGATGCTGGTGAGCGCATTCAACAACAACACGATCGGCTACACAGCTTACGCGTGGGTCGACAGCGCGCTTTACCTGGAGGCTGGTGCCTACACGACGCCCGGCGGGTGGGCCCTTGCTCGAATTGGCAACAATCTGGGCGGCCAGGGTGCGATCGCCGGCGCCGCACCCTATGCCCGTGTGGCCTATGAGTACCAGTGGAACAACCAGGCGGCGCACGCAGGCGCCTTATATATGCGTGCCAACGTAAACCCGCCCACCGGCATCCCGTTCCAGTCCAGCGGGGCGGCCGGACAGGACCGGTACACCGACTGGGCCTTCGACGCTGGCTACCAGTTCCTGGGCGACGGCACGCATATCGTGACGGTGCAGGGGATCTACGTGCATGAGGATCAGCAGCTGAATGCCTCCGGCGGGGGCGGCAGCTTCTCGCTGAACCAGATTCGGGCCAGCGTGGCGTACTGGTATCAAAACACCTACGGCGTGACGCTGGGCTGGCAGAATACCTGGGGCTCCCTGAACCCGGCCTATGGCACGGCCAATGGCAAACCCAACTCCAACGCCTTCACCGTGGAGGCCGATTGGGTGCCGTTCGGCAAGGCGGAGTCCTTCGCCAACCCCTGGGTGAACCTGAAGGTGGGCGCGCAATACATCGCCTATACCCAGTTCGATGGCGGGTATTCCAACTACGACGGCAACGGCCGCAGCGCCGGCGCCAACAACACGTTCCTGCTGTTCGCCTGGCTGGCGTTCTGATCCAGCCGCTTTCTCCGACGCCGGCGGTATCCGTTAGGGTGCCGCCGGTTTTGGCGTACGGAGGTCGGCGTGACGCGCAACCCGGCGGTTCGGTAAGCGATGAAGGCGACGAAGCGCAAGGCGGTGGTGGCTGCCAAGCGTAAGGACGAGCTCGGTGCCGACTGAGCGGACGGATGCGGGAGGGCAGCACCCAGCCGGCCTTCCTGGACCAGGTGGAACGCGCCGATCCCGCGGTTGCCATCGTACCGGCCGAAGCGCGCAGACTGCTCCGCGATGTCCTGGCCTGGGCCGGCGGCAGCGGGTTTCCTCCAGACAAGGCTTACGCGGCGCTGGAGAAGTTGTTCGGCGCCGACGCGGTGAACGACATGACGTTCGCCTTGGATGCCGGCTTGGCTGATGACGACCTGCTGCTGGAAGGCGAAGTCGAGGAGACCGAACAGGCCGCGTAGCTACCCCGCCGCCAGTGCGCGGGCGATCAGCACCGCCGCCAGGATCGAAAGCACGATCAGCGCGGTCATCCGGTGGTGGTGCGGCTTCGCCTTGTGGAACGCCCAGGTGCCGACCCAGTTGCCGCCGTAGGCCGCCGGCACCGCGGCGACCGACCAAAGCAGGATCTCCTGGTCGATCAGGCCCCGGAAGCCCATCGCCACGGCCGAGGTCAGGCCCGACAGCATGAAATAGACGATGGAGGTCGCCCGCACCGCCGCCGCACCATGCCCGACCGCCAGCAGGTAGACCACCACCGGCGGCCCGCCCATCGACGCCAGACCGCTGATCACCCCCGACAGCATCCCCACCGCCATGGTCACGACCCGGGATGGCCGCGGGGGCAGCCGCGCCCCCTTCCACAGCAGCACCACCGAGGCGGCGATGATCAGCCCGATCGCCAGCCTTACGGTGTTGGGCTTGAAGGCGGTCAAAATGAGCAAACCGAGCGGGATACCCACGAACAGCCCAGGCGCCAGCCCACGCATCGCCCGCCAGTCGCATTGGTACCATGCGTTACGCAGCCCACCCGCTCCGACCACCACCTGCAGCAGCACCACGAAGGGCACCACCTGCGCCGGCGGCAGCGCGAGGCTCAGGAGCGGCACAGCGGCCAGGCCAAATCCGAAACCCGTAAAGCCCCGGAGGACCGAGGCCAGGAAGACGCCGATCAGCGCGATGAGGAAGGTGAGCACCATGAAGGCGGCCAAGTTGGGCGCTGGGTGGCGGATTGTCCACGTGGGTATTGGTGCGGCGTTGCCTTATTTTGCCACAGTCCAGGGGGTTGCAATTGTCTGCCTGAACAGTCATGTTCCAGGTCATGGCGCGGGCAACTGACACCATCGGCACACTAAAATGCCGTGAATTCACTAGTTTGGTGGATTTTTTTGAGGTAATGGGGGTCATTACGGCCGCATTGTCAGGGGATTATTGTACCCTGCGTGGCGCTCCCAGGCAGGACTCATGCAATACTGTCGGCCGTATGCACCGGGGGGCAGCACGATGCTAAAATATTCACGTTGGGCTTGGCTCGCGCTTTTGTCGGTGACGGCCTGTCAGGCGCCGCCTTCGGTGACCGCCACGGCGCCTACCGTGGCCCCTGAGGCCCCCAAGGAACCCGTGCAAGCCGTCCTGGATACCGGCACGGCGTCGTATTACGGCAAGGCGCACCAGGGCAAGCGTACTGCCAGCGGCACCCGGTTCGACATGGAGCAGCTCACCGCAGCGCACCCCTGGCTGCCATTCGGCACCCGCGTGCGCGTGACGGTGGCGGAGACCGGACGCTCGGTCGTCGTGATCATCACCGACAGGATCCCCTCCCGCACGCGCATTCTGGACCTCTCGGTCGCCGCCGCTCGGCAGCTTGGCATGCTGCGGCAGGGCTTGGCACAGGTGGTTCTGACGCCGGCCTAGCCGCCGTGGCCGCTTCCGGGTAAGCCGATCCGGAAAGCAAACCGGAGGAAACCATGACCGTTAAACCGAACCCCAGCCGCGAAGCCGTGCGCGCGGTGGTGCCTCGCATGATCGAACTCAGCGAGGACGTGATCTACGGCGACATCTGGGAACGCCCCAACCTGTCCAAGCGCGATCGCAGCCTGTTCGTGATCGCCGCGCTGATCGCCTCGTACCGCCCGGAGCAGCTCAAGGGGCATATCGGGCGGGGGTTCGATAACGGGCTGACGAAGGACGAGATTGCGGAAGTCATCACTCACCTGGCGTTCTATTCGGGCTGGCCCGCGTCGATGACGGCGGCGCGGGTGCTGAAGGAAGTGATGGACGAGCGGGGGATCGCGTAAGAATCGGCGGTTTGTGCCACACTCGCCCGACGTGGTTGGGTCGGGCCCGGCCATGACACGGTAAATGAGGCATCCATGCACAAGGACGCGCGCGGGCTGACGGTCACGGCGGCATCGGCGGAGGCGGTTGCCGCGTACGATCGCGTGATCGATGGTTACGTGTCCTATGCCGCCGACATCCCGGCGCGGATGGCGGCGCTGACGGCGCTCGATCCCGAATGCCCGATGCTGCATTGCCTCAAGGGCTACTTCTCTATGCTTGGGTTCAAGCAGGCGCTGATGCCGGCGGCCCGGCAGGCGGCGGTGGACACGTGGCAAAAGGTCGTGGCGGGCACCCCGCGCGAGCACAGCCACGCTGCCGCGTTGGACGCCTGGGCAAACGGGTCCCCAGATCGGGCGGTAGAGATCTGGGACCAGATTATTGGCAATCATCCGCACGACATCCTGGCCTTCCGGCTGGCGCATTTCGTCAACTTTTGGTTCGGGCGGCCGGAGGCGATGCTGGCCTCCGTCCTGGCGGTCGAAAAGCACTGGTCCGACGCCGAATATGGCTACAACGCCATCCTGGGCTGCCGCGCCTTCGCGCATGAGGAATGCGGCTATTACACCGAGGCGGAAGCCGCCGGGCGGGAGGCGATCCGGCGCGATCCCGCCGACCTCTGGTCCGCGCACGCCGTGGCACATGTGATGGAGATGCAGGGACGCCGGGGCGAGGGCATCGCCTGGGTGGAGGGGCTGCAATCCAATTGGGACGGGAAGAACAACCTGAAGCACCATTTGTGGTGGCACCAGGCGATGTTCCATCTGGAGCGCGGCGACTTTGCCCGCGTGCTGGGGCTTTACGACACAGGCTACCGGAACCAGGACTCGCCGCTGACCCAGGCGCAGCCGGATTTGTATATCGACGTGCAGAACGCGGCTTCCATGCTGTTCCGGCTGGGGCGGCACGGGGTGGATTTGGGCGATCGCTGGACGGAGCTGGCGGACAAGGCGGAAGAGCGTGTCGGCGATTGCGTGTCGGCGTTTACCCTGCCGCACTGGATGATGGCGCTGGCGGCGACGGGTCGGGACGGCGCGGCACAGCGGATGCTGGACGGCATGCGCGAGTATGGCGCCGCCGAAGCCGGGATCAACGGACGGTTGGTCCGGTCGCTCGCGTTGCCGGTGACCGAAGCGGTGTTTGCCCACGGCCAGCGCCGTTATGCCGATGCGGTCGCCGCGATGCGGCCGGTGATCGGGGAGATGTACCGACTCGGCGGGAGCCACGCGCAGCAGGACGTGCTGGAGCAGGTGTTCCTCGATTCCGCGTTGAAAGCGGGGCTGGACGCCGATGTGCAGCTACTGATCGAGCGCGTCTCCGGCCGGCATCCCGTGCCGCCGGAGCGGCGGGTGGGGTATCGGCATGGATAACCGCGTTGTCCGCGTGCTGGGCATCGACCCCGGTTTGCGCTTCACCGGCTGGGGCGTGATCGATGCCTCGGGCAACCGGCTGACGCATGTCGCCGACGGGGTGATTGCGACGGACAACACCGAGTCGGTGCCGCTGCGCCTGAAAGCCCTGCACGACGGCTTGGCGGCGCTGATAGCGCTGCACCGCCCGGATGAGGCGGCGGTCGAGGAGACCTACGTCAACCGCAGCGGCTCCGCGACGATGAAACTCAGCTACGCTCGCGGCGTTGCGCTGCTGGCGCCGACCCTGCTGGGGGTGTCGGTGGCGGAATACGGGGCAAAAACCGTGAAGATGGCGGTGGTGGGGACCGGCGGGGCGGACAAGGATCAGGTGACGATGATGGTGCGCCGCCTGCTGCCGGGCGCCACGCTGAAACGCGCCGACGCGGCGGACGCGCTCGCGGTGGCGATCTGCCACGCGCACCACCGGTCGTCCCGGCTCGCGTGGGCGAGGCCGGCGGCGTGAAAAACGGTGCCCCCCCTTCCGTCATTCTCGGGCTTGACGGATTTTTTTCGGGACCGCGGCCATGATCGCCCAACTCATCGGCCGGGTCGAAGCCCTCCAGGACGGCAGCTGCATCATCGACGTGAACGGCGTCGGCTACCTCGTGCAGGCGTCGTCGCGCACCCTGGCCGCGCTGCAACCCGCACCCGCGCTGACAAAACTGCTGATCGAAACGCATGTGCGGGAGGACGCGATCAACCTCTACGGGTTCGCCGACTCCGCCGAACGCGACTGGTTCCGTCTGCTGACGACGGTGCAGGGCGTGGGGGCGAAGGTGGCGCTGTCGGTGCTGTCGGCGTTGTCGCCGCGCGATCTGATTGGGGCGATAGCGGCGGGGACAAGGCCGGGTTAACCCGAGCGCCGGGGGTTGGGCCGCGTTTGGCGGTGCGGTTGTTGACGGAGCTGCGGGACAAGGTGGGCGCCATGCCCTCGTCGTCGGGTTTCGCGCCGCAAGCCGCTCGGCCCGCGACGGTGGCCGACGACGCGCTGTCGGCGCTGATCAACCTCGGTTACCGCCGGCCAGAGGCGCAGGCCGCGATCGGGCGGGCGGTGGAACGGCTGGGGGAGGGCGCGGCGATCGACACGGTGATCCGGGAGAGTTTGCGGGAGTTGGCGCGGAATTTGTAGGATGCCCATGACCGAGGATGCCTGTCCCCACTGCGGTGGCGCGCTTCGTTATCTGGAGAAGGATACCTCGTCGGGCCGGGAGTATCGCGAGTACCGCTGCATGAAATGCGAGAAATACGTTACGTTGGGCGGCGATACTGCATTATGGAAAATTCTGCACGACGCGAACGAGGAGGTGGACGCAAATAGGCGTGAAATAGAAACAAATATCCTGCCGTCCGATACCAGATAGCCGAACCTTTGACTCTGCGGCTCGGCATTTCGATTTCGCCATGCCCGGCCTTGCAAGGAGGATCAGGAGCAGGCCGAACCCGTTGCACGAATCAGCATCGCGGGGCCGCCGCGATGCGGCCCCGGGAGGATCGGCTCAGGCCGCCGCCAGAAGTGGCGGCGGGCCGGTCGTGTCGGATATTCGTTCCGGAATAGAATATAATATACCGTCCGGCGCCAAGCCTTGTTCCACCGCCAAACGCGCATCGTTGAGCCGCTGGAAGCCGCGCATCAGGGCCTTCTCCACCGGTCCGTCGTGGTCGATGATGAAGGATTGCAGGTCGTGCCATAACG
>CAIYDT010000165.1 GCA_903924985.1 uncultured Acetobacteraceae bacterium | reverse complement strand
TGTGGTCCGTCCCGGTCTCCCGGCACCTGCCGCGCGGCGGGTCTCATGCGGGCCGTCGAGCGGCAAGCGACGCTGGCTGTCACGGCAGGAGCTCGGGCCGCCGGAGGCTATCCCAAAAAGCTGAACAGCACCCGGCAACGCAAAGGTGCACCAGTGAGCCACACAGACGAAGCGGTACCCGTTCGGCATCTGTCGGCCAAAGAGCGGGGATTGCTGCTGGACCGCTACCGGGTGACCGACGGCAAGGGATTCCGGCTGAAAGACCGGGACCCCGGCGACACCGCCGGCCATCTGGTCGGCAAGCATGAGGCCCAGGCCCTGCTGAACGGCGGCGTCGAGCATCTATCGACCTTGCAGGAGAAGCTGTACGCGCAGGACCGCTGGGCCGTGCTGTGCGTGTTCCAGGCGATGGACGCCGCCGGCAAGGACGGCACCATCAAGCACGTGATGTCCGGGGTGAACCCGCAGGGCGTCCAGGTCACCAGCTTCAAGGCCCCCAGCGCGGAGGACCTGAAGCATGATTTCCTCTGGCGCGCCGCCAAGGCGCTGCCCGAACGCGGCCGCATCGGCATCTTCAACCGCAGCCATTATGAGGAGACGCTGGTCGTCCGCGTCCACCCCGAGTTGCTGCAAAAGCAACACCTGCCGCCTGAGCTGATCGGAAAGAAGATTTGGGACAACCGGCTGGGGGCGATCGCCGGCTTCGAGCGCTTCCTGGCCGACCAGGGCACCGTGATCCTGAAATTCTTCCTGCAGGTCTCCAAAAACGAGCAAAAGCGTCGCTTCATGGAGCGGCTGAACGACAAGAAGAAGAACTGGAAGTTCAGCGCGTCGGACCTGAAGGAGCGGCATTACTGGGACCAGTACCAGGCCGTCTACGAGGAGACGATCGCCGCCACCGCCGCCCCGCACGCCCCCTGGTTCGTGGTGCCGGCGGACAACAAATGGTTCACCCGCCTGGTTGTCGTCGCCGCGATCGTCGATGCGCTGGACCGGCTCGACCTGAAACCCCCGCCGCTGACCCAAGCCGAGACCGAGGCGCTGGACGCCGCTCGGGTTGAGTTGCTGGGGGAGGCCTGACAGCGCTGCCGAGCGGCGCGACGCTGTTCGTGCCGCCACAGGCCGCCGCCTCAGGGTGCATGGGCGTCTGTGCGGAAAAGAACGTCTCCATCGGTTTGGCGTTTTCCCAGGCACCGACCTCCTCAATGCGCGGGATCAGCCAGCGCACCGTCGCGGGCGCGAGCGGCATGTCACGGCGATGCGTGCCAGGCCCCTGCATGAGCAACAGATAGGGATCTTGGTGCAGCACCGGGGTGCCGTATTCGGGTTGCCTCGGTAGTTGCCGTCGCGAAGGGGCCGGGGCCTTTGGGTTGGTGGAATGTTTATGATACGTTCATAATACAAAGCATAGTTGGGAGGCAAGGGAAAGTTTCTACGCGTCCTCCCCACTCGTCATCCCGCCACCCCGTCGTCATCCCCGCGCATGCCGGGAACCACTGCGTCCCCGGTCCGGATCGCTGAAGGCCGGGACTGCCAGCTGGAGCCAAAGGCCAGCATAACGATGCCGCGGCCCTTCACCCGATTCCCCGCGGACGGGTGATTGGGGTGATTGGGGCGTTGCGGCGCGGGGCAGGGGCTGTTAAAGGACCGCTCCCCAACGGTCGGAGCGTAGCGCAGTCTGGTAGCGCATCAGTCTGGGGGACTGAGGGTCGTGGGTTCGAATCCCGCCGCTCCGACCAATTGCCTATTTAGATCAATGAGATATCATTCCGATTTCCGGATTAAACTTGTCGGTTGTCATAACTGGACAACGGTGTTGATGACCCCCGGTGATCTGGTTTGCCATCCGATTCCGCGACTAGGGCTCACGGCCAAGTCGCGCCCCAAGGCTTGATCGGAATTGGACGGGAATCGCCCTCTGACCTGTCGATTTTCCTTGCAAATTTGCTACAGGGATTTATATGTGGGCGACCCCTGAAGTGTCAGGAACGATCTTTGAGGCTACCCCCATCCGTCCATGACTGAGTGCGCTGCACCATAGCGCACACTAGAACGCTGCTGACGTCCTGAATCTCCCCCCCCCCCACGAAGTAGGAGGTCAGACGTGCCTAAGCCCCCGCGTAGAATACCGCCGGGAATGCTAGCCCATCTTATTCATCGCGTTTCGGGGTCAAGAGACGGCACCATAATATTTAACCATACGCAACATAATGGACGCGCCTCCGCCGTGCTGGCTGGACCGCGTTTCAGACCGTATCTGGCAGG
>CAIYDT010000164.1 GCA_903924985.1 uncultured Acetobacteraceae bacterium | reverse complement strand
GTACCTTCATGGCCGGCCTTTGGAACCGCCAAGACGGCTTCAGGCCGCAGGACCTACAGCCATGGGTTGAACAACAACCGCGAGAACAGGGCGGAACCGGAGCTAACTGCCGGATTTAGGTTCAACCACCCCATCCGGCTGGCCGAGGATCTGGCGGTGCTCGACAATTTGTCCAACGGCCGGGTCGAGATGGGCGTCGGCATGGGCTACGCGGCGCACGAATTCCGCGGCTTCGGCTTCCCCCAATCCCGCCGCCTGTCTTTGACCGATGAGGGGCTGGAGGTGCTGACCCGAGCCTTCACCGGCGAAAAATTCAGTTTTAAGGGTAAGCGCTACCAATTCCAGGACGTCAAAATCACCCCCGGCTACGTGCAACCCGGCGGACCGCCGCTATGGGTGGCCGCCTTGGCCGAGCCCGGCGCGCAGCGGGCAGCGCGTTTCAACACCAACCTGCTGCCGCAGGGACCGCGCAGCCAGGCGCTGGACCCCTGGCGAAAAACCCTGACCGAAACCGGCCGCAACCCCTCGGATTATCGCGTCGGCATCATCAAATCCTGCCTGGTCACCGACGACCGGGAGCGGGACTGGCCGGCCGTGCGGGAAGGCGAGCGCCGCCGCATGGCGGTCTACCAGCAGTTCCGCCAGGACTCCGGCGGGCACGGCGGCGTCGCCGGCATCACCGAGGAGGCCCGCATCCCGCAAACCTGGGTCGTCGGCAACGTGGACCACTGCGTCGCCGAACTGGCTGCGTTCATAAGAGAATACGGGCTGACGGACATCGTTACCTGGGCCGTCCCTCCGGGCCTGCGCCCGGACCAGATGGCCCCCAGCCTCGAGCGGTTCGCGCGGGATGTCGCGCCGCGGTTGCGGGCAATGTTCCCCGGTTAGGGCTTGCCACCAATTAATCGTTCCAAATCCGGGGCACTGTCGCGTCAACGTCATGGTGGGCGAACGTTGCGCCCTCCACGTCTTGGCGGGGTCACGCCCCGCCAAGACGTGGAGGGTGAAATAGATCACGAACGGTGCATCCGGATCCCAGTCGGTATTCGGCCGCCAAGTGCGATCCGGACCGGCCAAAACGTCACGCAGCATTATCGCGGGCGCGGCGCATGGAAATGGCAGCGGCGCGGCCAGCAGCAAAGCAGAGGGCGCGGCATCCGCCAGCAGGATGGCCTGCCGCTCCGCGGGATGGCTAGGGTCGAGGACCATGCAGATGCGGCCGGAAAGAAGGCAGCCAAGCAGGGCGGCGACTGCTTCGGGATCGCGTGGCAGCAGGCAGGCGATGGTCTGGCCGGGCGGCACGCGTTCGGCCACGGCGCAGGCCGCGTTCTGCGCCAGCCGCAGCAGGTCGCGGTAGCTCAGTCTGGCGGTCTGGCTGACCAGCGCGATCGCGTCCGGATCGTGGGAGGCACCCGCGCGCAGCAGGTCCAGGAGCGGCGTCGCGCTGAATGCCTCCGCCCCTGGGATGGGGGGCGCGATGTTCGCACCGGGCACGTTCCAGATGGTGTCGGTTGGAATCTCGCTCATGTCGTGACGCCCGATCCCGCCAGTCGCGCCAAGGCAACAAGATCCGTTTTGCCCCCCGGTAGCAAGGGCAGCCGGTCCAGCACGGTCAGGCGCGCCGGCCGAAGCGTCATGGGCAGTGCCGTGACCAGTCGCTGCCGTAACGATGGGATGAGCATGCCATGATCTGCGCCGGCGGCCGCGACGAAGCCATGCAGCGTTACGCCACTGCTTGCCCTATCCGCCACGACGGCGGCATCCGTCACCCCCGGTTCGGCGCGCAACACAGCCTCGATTTCGGCGGGCTCGATACGGACACCGTGGATCTTCACCTGCCGGTCAGCCCGGCCAAGCATGTGCAGCATGCCATCCGGCCGCACCCGCATAAGGTCGCCGGTGCGATAGAAGCGCCAGCCGGGACGACCCGGTACGGGCGGCAAACGTCCGGGGACGAGGTGCCCGTCCCGCCACTCGCCCAGGGCGACGTAACGGCTGCGCAGCACCAGTTCCCCCGGTTCGCCGAACGCGACTGGACGGTCGTCGTCGTCCAGCAAAGCGTAATCATGATTGGCTTCCAGTATGCCCGCGGCCACCGTCGCCTCCCCGCCGGCATCGTCCGGCGGCACGATGTAGTTCGCGACGATCAGTGCCTCGGTGGAACCATAAGCGTGCCAGATCACACAGCCGGACGGCAGCGACGTGCGCCAATCCGCGAGTTCCTGCCGGGGCAGCGCGGACGAGCCGATACGCAACCTGCGCAGAGAGCGGAAGGCCGATCCGGCGCGTTCCAACGGGAGCCACAACCGTATCAACGACGGCTGAATGATGGCGTGGGTCACCTGTTCCCGCTCGATCAGCCGCAATACCGCGCCCGCGCCTTCCTGGGCGGTGGAGGCCAGAACCGCCCGGGCGCCATGGGTCAGGGTGCCGAGCAGCATCGAAAGACCGGCCGCGGTGATGGGTGCCGCGGGACCGAACACGCGATCCCCTGGTCCGATCTCAAGATATCCGGCATTGGACCGGGCCCTGTAGAGCACGGACCTCGCCGAGAGAACGATGCCCTTGGGCCGGCCGGAACTGCCGGAGGTGAAATAGACCGCGAGCGGCGCATTCGGGTTCCAGTCGCTGTCGGCTCGCCAGGCACGATCCGGACCAGCCAAAACGTCCCGCAGCATTATCGCGGGCGCGGCGCATGGAAATGGCGGCGGCTCGGCCAGCAGCAAAGCAGAGGGCGCGGCGTCCGCCAATAGCATGGCCTGCCGTTCCGCGGGATGGCTGGGATCGAGGACCATGCAGATGCGGCCGGAAAGAAGACAGCCAAGCAAGGCGGCGACGGACTCCGGACTGCGCGGCAGAAGGCAGGCCACGGTATGGCCGGGCGGCACGCGGTCGGCTATCGCGCGGGCCGCGGTCTGCGCCAGCCGCAGCATATCCTTATAACGAAGACTGGCGGTGTGGCTGACCAGCGCGATCGCTTCCGGATCGTGGGAGGCACCCACGCGCAGCAGGTCCAGGAGCGGCGTCGCGCTGCATGCCTTTGCCCCCGGAACAGGGGGCGCGATGATCGCGCCGGGCACGCCCCAGACGGTTTCATCGGTCAGCGGATCGTGTGGCACGCTGTTATACCTCCGGCGGGGCGGGGGCGATCGCATTCATAACGTCGCGCACGCGGTGGAGGTTCTCCAGTGCGACGACATCGATCTCCATGCGAAAATGCTCTTCCGCCAGCGCCACCGTCTGTAGAATGCGCAAGCTGTCGATCCCCGGAATGTCGACCAGCGGCATATCCGGCGACAGCTCCAACCGGTCCAACTCGCACAGGCGGCGGAGTATGTTCGTTAGCACGGTCAGGATGACGTCGGACGTCGGGCGGTCGGTCATTCCTGGTAGCCTTGGCTTCGGGTCGCACGGTGCAAATTCAGCACGCGCGAACAGAGGGTCGCCCACACATCGAAGGGCCCATCCGGGATAACGAATTTTTCCAGATATCCGGCATAGAGCCCATCAGCCAACCGCTCCACCACGCCGCTCGGCTGGTCTGGTCCTTGCTGCGTGACGCAGAGCAGCGACGCCGGGCCGATGGCGCGCAGCGCGGCATGCAGCCGGCGCATCTCAGGGTGCGCGACAGCCGGGTCGGCGCTTCTGAATACAAAAATGCGCCTGGCATCGGCGATATCCCTCAGCAGCTTGCGGCGCAACAAACGCAGCGTCACGCAGCCGTGGCGAAGAATTTCGGCGACGCCGGCCGCATCCCGCTGCTCAATGACGGTTGTGTGCATCTGAAAATAGGGCGTTTGCAGGCGGTAATCGGTCGAGTCCCACGTGACCTCCGTCGTGTCGAGATCGCCCAGTCCCTCGAACCGGCACTCCAGGCCGCGCACCAGCTTTTCGTAGTTCGTGCCGGACCAGCGCAGCAGGCTCAGGGGCAGTTCCACACCGAAATGCCGTTGCGCCAGTGCCAGTTCGCAATTATCGCCCAGGCTTTCGAAGGCATGCAGCGTTCTCGCCTCCCACCGAAGCGGTGTCTGGGCCGAACTGCCGACCCAGGTTTTCACGTTCAGATAGAGCAGCGTTTCTCCCCGCCAGGGGGGAAAGAGACTTGGCGGCAGGGCGGCGTCGCCATTGGTCCATCTGAACGGCACGCCGTCGGTCGCATCCAGTTCAAGGTGGTCGAAACCGTCGATGAACGCGGATGATTCGATGGGAACGTCGATGGTTGCGCCACCTTGCTCCCAGCGCAGGCTCAGCAACGCGACGCCCAATCGTCGCCAATCGTCGGAGTCGCCATAATCCATGGGGCGGGCAAACCCGGAGATCAGGCGGATTTCCCGCACGGGCAGGCGAACACGAATCCGAAGCTGCCCATCAGGCCAGGTTTCGGGTTGTTTGAGCAGGTCATCGATCAAAAGAGATACTACCATCGTGGCGATGTTAGAGGGATTCGCCTCCGATTTCCAGGGACATATCGCATTTTTTAGCGGTGGCGGCGCGCATCGGTCGTCCGCCGGTGGCCCCTGGCGTCTAACCGGCGTCCCTGGATAGCTGCCCCCGGATTGCCCCCCGCGTTGCCGCCGCCAAGACTCCATGTAGGCGCCCGGCTGGCGCGTGCGTGGATAAAAGGCTCGTTCCAATGGATGATACGGCACAATCACCCCCCGACCGGCAGGCATTTTACGACCAGATCGGCCCGCATAACCTCGCCCCGTTGTGGGAGCGGCTGCATGCTTTGGTAACCCGTACCCCGCCACGAGAGTTTCGGGCCGCCTAAACGATTCGATTATAATCCCACGAGCCCCTATTACCCAAAGTGCGTCTCTATTCCCCTCGGATGAGAATTTCATCGATTGCGATGACCCAGGAGGATTGACTCTCGAGTCCCGGTTGACTGACCTTCACCCGCGGTCCATGGGTAGATCAACGTTAAAAAACAGCCAATTATCCGATGGTGCTCGTCCGATGGGCCAAAGGGGAGGTGGTATGCGCATTCAAGTTATGATGGCGATCGGTGCCGCAACGGCCTGCCCGGACATCGCGCGGCCCCGTATCACGGCTCTGACCGACCGCTTTACCGACGCGGTCAAGAAATTCGGCGGCAGCAGGGACGAAACCGGCCGCTACAAAGCGATCTGTTTGGAGTAGGCGGGACGCTTCGGTACCGCAGCAAAAGATGAGGTTTTCAGATGGTTGAAACGTCCGCATCATTCTATTATGTCGATCCAGGCCGCAACCGGCAGGGGCCATACTCAGAGGCCGATATAGTTCGCCTGATAGGCAACGGCACGATCGGGCAAGAAACCTTGGTCTGGTCCGCCGAACTGACGGATTGGCGCGCGGCGGGGCAGGTTGAGAAATTCGCGGCCCTGTTTGTTGGGCAACAGCCACCGCCAATTCCGTCCGCGACCCTTTCGGTTGCGCCCGCGGCCATCGCGACGATGCCAGCCGGCAACCTGTCCGCCGATTTTCCGGTGTGGGGCCTGTTCTGGCGCTCCCTGCTGCTATGCCTGGGTGGTCTGGTAATCGTCCCTACGCCTTGGACCAACACGGTATTCTACCGATTCATTGGCACGCACACGATATTGCCCGATGGGAGGCGCTTAACATTCGCGGGACAGCCTGCCGACATTTGGCTGGTTTTTATCGCGATCGCCATCCTGACCCTTGCCGAACAGTTCTCCCCCTACATCATGATCATTGCCGTCCCGCTGACCGCTGCCCTGACCGTGCAGGTCATTCGCTGGTTTTGCACGAAGCTTGGGACCGATGATGGGCTCGTGAAACTCACCTTCACGGGCGGTACGTGGACATATATCGGGCTGATGGTGCTGCTCTATGTCTCCTTCATAACGATCATCGGCTGGGCATGGGTGGTTAAGGCCATGATGCGCTGGATGTGCCAGCACGTGGAGGGAACGCTTGCGTTCGACTTCGCTGGAACCGGGCTCTCGATCCTGTGGCGGGCCCTCGCTTTCGGATTGGGCTCGGTGTTGGTGATTCCGATCCCTTGGCTGCTGCGCTGGTATATGGCTTGGTTCGTTTCTCAGATTCAGGTCGCGCAGACAGGCGCCTGACCGCCTCTACCCGTTCCACCGCACCGGCCCCCGAAACGGCCGCATGTCCGGATACCCGCTGACCGCCCACGCCCCATCCACCAGCAGACTTGCGCCCGAGACGTAGCTGGCGTCCTCGCTGGCGAGGAACAGGGCCGGTGCCGCGATTTCCTCGGGTTGCGCCGGGCGGCCCATCGGGATGCGCTCGACGAAGGCGGCCAGCGCGTCGGGGTTGTCGAAATGCCGGCGGGTGAGCGGCGTCCGCACCAACCCCGGCAGCACGGCGTTCACCCTTATGCCGTGTTCGGCGAACTCCAGCGCGCCGTTCTTGGTCAGCGCCTCGACACCCGCCTTGGCGGACACATAGGCCGATCCGGCGTGCATTGGCACGTGGGCGTTCAACGACGCGATGTTGACGATGGTACCGCCCGTTTTCTGCCGCATCATCTGCCGCGCCTGATGCTTCATGCCGAGGAACACGCCCTTCAGGCACAAATCGACGGTGAAGTCCCAGTCGGCCTCCGCCAGATCGACGATATAGCCGGGCCGCGACGCGCCGGCGACGTTGAAGGCAGTATCGACCGAACCGAACTGATCGGTCGCCGCGGCGATCGCCGCTTCCACATGCGCCTCATGCGTCACGTCGGCCATCATGCCATGGAAGCGCGCACCGAGTTCGGTCTCGACTGCTTTGAGCGCGTCGGCGTTGACGTCGGCGGCCAGCACCGTCGCGCCCTCATGATGAAGCCGACGGGCGATCGCCAGGCCAATGCCGGAGGCGCCACCCATCACCACCGCGACTTTGCCGCGAAACCGTCGATCCATCTTTTTTTGCTCCGCGTTAACCTTTTCTTAACCCAAGCATGATCCCCTGCTTGCCGAGAAGCAAAATGCTTTCGATGGCAGGCACCTATGCAACTGACAACTGGGACGAGGGTTCTCGCCCGCGGCCTGACCTGGGACGTGCTGGAACGGGAGAACCTGGGCGAGCAGGAACGGCTGCGCCTGCGCTGTATCGCCGACGATTTGCGCGGGTTGGAGTGGGACCTGCTGCGACCGCAAGAGCCTGTGCAGCTCCTGCACGACGCGTTGGACCCGGAGCAGCCGGGACCACTGGCGGCTTGGCGCCTGTATCATCAGGCTTGTTTGCTGGACCAAAATCCCGGCACCTCGGAGATGGTCGCCGCCGCACCGGGACGGGTTCGGATCGAACCGTATCAGCTGGTCCCGCTGATGCGCGCGCTGGAATTGCCCCGTCCCCGGCTGCTGCTGGCGGACGGCGTGGGCCTTGGTAAAACCATCGAGGCCGGGTTAATAGCCGCCGAACTGATCGCTCGGCGGCGCGCCCACCGCATCCTGATCGTCGCCCCCGCCGGGCCGCTGCTGCGCCAATGGGAGCAGGAGATGCGGTATCGCTTCGGCCTGCGCTTCACCGTGCTGGCCGACAGCGCCGCGTTACGCGACGAACGCCGCAAGCTGGAAATGGGCGGCAACCCTTTCGGCGCCACGGCCTTCGTGCTGACCTCGCTGGATTTCGCCAAGCAGGAATCGGTGCTGGAGGAGCTGGAACGTACCGCCTGGGACCTGGCGATTATCGACGAAGCCCACCACTGCGTCAGTGCCGCGAATACCACGTCGCGAGAAGACACCCTGCGCCGCCGGTTGGCCGAGGTGCTGGCACGCCAGTCGGATGGGTTGCTGTTGCTAACGGCCACCCCTCACGACGGGTACGACCCGCACTTCGCCTCGCTGATGGAGTTGCTGGACCCCAGCCTGGTGGACGGGCGCGGCGGTCTGTCCGGTCTGGCGTACCGCCGCCATGTGGTTCGCCGGCTGAAATCGCACATCGCCGATCCCGTGACCGGGCTTCCGTTGTTCCGGGAACGTCGCGTCGTGCCGGTGCCCATCCGTTGCGACGATCCGGTGATGCAATCGTTTCACCGAACACTGTCGGCGTTGGTAGCACCGCGTCTGAACCGGGCTTCGGAGGCGAAGAAATTCGGCGACGCACTGGCGTTTGTCAGCCTGTTGAAGCGGTCGGTGTCCACCATCGCGGCCTGTGTCGCGACGTTGCGGGTAGTCGCCGACCGTTACGCAGGGCTGGGGGATCGGCCTGAACCTGTCGCGGAACGGCGGGAGCGGGTGCGGACGTTGCGCGCCTACCGCCGTCGGGCCATGCGCTTCGGTGTGCTGGACTCCCAGGCCGAAACCGACGTGGAGCGGCTGGAGGCGGAGGATATCGCCGCCGATTTGCGCGCGACCGGAGATACCGAAGCGGCCTTGCGGTCACTGATACGATTGGGCGAAGCGGCGGAACTGTTCGATCCAAAACTGGAAGCGCTGATCGCCGAAATTCGCTTGATCCGAGCGGCTGAACCGAACGCGAATGTGCTGGTCTATACTGAGTACGGAGACAGTCAGGCAGCCGCCGTTCGTGCCTTGCACGGTATCGGCGGCGAAGTCCTCACCATTGGCGGTCAGGACAGCGAGGAAGCCCGCACCCTGGCCGCGGAACGGTGCGCCATGGAAGAAAATCTGATCCTGGTCAGCACAGATTCTCTGGCCGAGGGCCTGAACCTGCAACAGCGTTGCCACTATCTTATCCATCTGGATTTGCCGTACAACCCAAACCGCCTGGAACAACGCAACGGCCGCATCGACCGTTACGGGCA
Source organism: uncultured Acetobacteraceae bacterium (assembly GCA_903924985.1). Taxonomy (GTDB): domain Bacteria; phylum Pseudomonadota; class Alphaproteobacteria; order Acetobacterales; family Acetobacteraceae; genus Rhodopila. The sequence goes on along the minus strand of CAIYDT010000164.1, from coordinate 24,940 downwards.
AACAGAGGAACCGGAAATTCGCTATCTGTGCCTGGCTGGCACGTTCGAGGAACGGTTGTTGCTCCGCCTCATCACCAAATACGAAAAAGCCCGCGCACAACTGACGTTCATGCCGGATACGCTGGGCATGACGGCGGATGAGGACCGTCTTAATGCCGGATCATTGACCGGCTTGGCCGAGGAACAGGCCACCTTGTTCTCCGAGGGCAAAGCCCCCATCCGCACCCTGGATATCGCCGCGACCGAAGCCCAGACCGAAGCATTCCGCGACCTGCTGCACGAAATCGACAGAGCGTACGAGGGGTTCGACGGCATGGCCGTCCGCCACGGCTGGTTCGCCGGCCAGGGCCTCAACACCGACGCCACGCTGATGCGCGCCGCGACCCGGGCCGGCGGGACAGCGAAGCGGCAGGCGGCGATGGTCGATCTGGCGGATTTCGTGGCCAGGGCTGGTGAGCAGGACACGGTGGGCCGCGCCGATCCCGCCGTTCGCAAGGCCATTGGGCGTGCCCGGCAGGCCGGAGACGGTCGCGTGAGCGTAGCCCGTCATCACGAAAATGCGCTGCTGCTGACCTACACCATGGAAATCCACACCCAGCGCCACATCGCGTTGCAGCGCCTTATCGCGGTCTTTCTGCCGGAAAACGATCCGCCCCGGGTCCTGCCGGAACCCGAGGATTGGCTACGTTGCTCCGCCCCGGACCGGGAACTCGCCGCACACGATCCATGGCGTCCATTCGTCGCCTGGGCACCGCGTCGTCTGGCGGAGGCGGAGGCCACCGCGACCGGCGCCATGCACGCGTTCGCTGCCGCATTCATCGGACAGCACACCGTTGCCCTCGAAACCGACCGGACCAACCTCGATCGCTGGGTCGCCCGCAGGGTGGATACGATCTGCGGCCCCCGCCAGCCCGCCGCCATAGACCTGTTCGGGACCGCACCTAAAGGCCCGGTATGGCGGTTCGCGGCCAACCCAATCGAACGCCTCGCCGCTTTCGCGACCGATCCCGCGAATACGCCAGCGGATCGACGCGAAGCCGATAAGGTTGTCGGTCACTTCCGACGCCGCATCCGCGAAATGCCGACCCTGTCCCCACCGGTGCTGCACCGAACGGGCATGCTGATGCTGGTGTCCGCGGCATGAGCCTGGAATTACGCGACTGCACCGTCAGTGGCGCCGCGCTGCCCGCACCATTTCTGCGCTTCGAATTGGAAGCCACCCTGACGCGGCTTGGGCTTTTGATCCCGCCCGATTCGGCCCAATGGACTGCGTTGCGACGCGGGGTGCGCACGCTGGGCAGGATCGGCGGGCCGCAGCGGGTGCACAACCACGTCATCGCGCCGCTGTCCCGCGTGCTTGGCTACCAGGAACCGGCCAAACAGGAACCGATCGTTACCCGCGAGGGGCCGGAGGACGGCGGCTGGCTACTGACCGGCAGCGGCGCCACATTGCGCACCTGGTCCATCGCGACCGAGACCGACCTGGATGCCCCTCGCCGCGGCGGCCGAGCGTACCGGTTCAGCCCAACGCGAGCCGCTCAGCGGGTGCTGCGTGCACGCAATGAGCGCGCCGGGCTGCTGACCGACGGCGACACGCTGCGCCTACTGCTTTGCGATCCGGCCGAGGCGGATAGTCATCTCAGCATCCCTCTGTCTGGATGGGATGCGTCGCACCCACCCGACACGGCGCGGGTGCTGGCGGCCCTGGCTGGCCCACCTGGCATTACCGCCCTGCCAACGGTGCTGGAGGCCGCCCGCCTCAGCCAAGCCCGCATCACCAAAGAACTGCGCGTGCAGGCCCGAGGCGCGATCGAGGGGTTCTTGCAAGCCGTCCTCGATCGCAACCCGGCCCACGATGCACCCGCCGCCACGCTGTGGGCGGAAGGCCTGATCCTGGTCTACCGTCTGCTGTTCATCCTGAAGCTGGAAAGTGCCTCCGACCCCGCGCACGCCTTCAGCTTCGCTTCGACGCCGCTATGGCGGGGCGCCTTGTCGCCCAACCAGGCCCTCGGTCCTCTGGTACGGCGGCATCTCGACCAGGGGCACGACACCGGCCGCATGCTGGAGGACGGCCTGCGCACCGTCTTTCGCGTCTTCCGCGACGGTATCGGTTGCGGCGGCTTGTCCATCGCGCCGCTGGGCGGGGCGCTATTCGGCGACGGCGCCACGCCGGTGCTGGACGCGTTGTCCTGGGGCGATCGGGCCGCGGCGGTGCTGCTCGACCGGTTGCTGTGGACCACGCCCAAAGGACGCCCACGCGAACGGGTTCACTATGGCTCGTTGGATGTGGAGGACCTCGGCCACGTCTACGAGGCGCTGCTGGAGCTGGAACCCGGCATCGCCGCCGAACCCATGATCCGGTTGCGGCGCGCCAAGCTGGAAATCGTGGTGCCCGGCACCGACGGGGACGACCCGATCCCACCCGGCCGCTTTTTTCTCCGTGCCGGCACCGGACGCAAAAGCACCGGCTCCTATTACACGCCGCATGCCTTCGTCCGCTTCTTGGTGCGTGAGACATTGGGCCCGCTCGTCGCCGAGGTCAGCCCCGACGACAACCCCGATCCTTGCTCCATCCTGCGGCTGCGGGTGGTCGATCCCGCCACCGGCAGCGGCCATTTCCTGATCGAGGCATGCCGCTTCCTCGGCGACGCGCTCTACGCCGCCTGCCGCCTGTGCGACGCGGGACCGCCCGAACACCAGGCGCGGCTGGAGGTGTTGCGCGGCATCGATGCGGCGCTGCCGGCCTATCTGCCGAGCCATGCTGCCGAGGGCATTGCGCCGTCCCGCGCTTTGGCCATCTGCCGCCGGCTGGTGGCGGTGCATTGCCTGTATGGCGTGGACCGCAATCCGCTGGCGGTGGAGCTGGCGAAGCTGGCGTTATGGCTGGAGTCCTACGCTGAGGGCTTGCCGCTGACCTTCCTGGACCACCGGCTGGTGGCAGGGGATTCCGTCGGCAGCCCGTTCCTGGCCGACCTCGCGACCCTGCCGGTTGGCGGGAAGCTTTTGGACCCGTTGCTGGCACGCGGCGTGGCGGAACGGCTGGCGGCATCGGTGAAAGACGCGCTGATAGAAGTCGCCGCGTTGAATGCCAGCATCGGCCGCGATGTCAGCGACCTCGCGCTGAAGGATGCGGCGAAGGCCCGTTTGGACGCGGTGCTGGCGCCGATGCGGCAATTGGCTCGGGCGTGGTCCGGCGCGGTGGCGCTGGGGGAACGCGACTGCGACGACGAATGGCAAGCGCTGGCGGGGTCGGTTGCCGCGAACGGCCGCTGGCCCGACGTGTTGACCTCGAGACAGCGTGCGCTGTCGCAGGCAGGCGCGGCCGCCCTGCCGTGGGATCTGACCTTCCCCGAGGCCTTCCAGGCCGGCGGGTTCGACGCGGTTTTGAGCAACCCGCCCTGGGATGTCATCCAGTACCGCACCGAAGATTTCGTCGCCGGATACGACCTGTCGGTGCTGGACGCCCCCACCAAACGCGAACGCCTGGCCATCGAGCAACGCGTGCTGGCCGATCCGAGCGTGGCCTTGGCCTTCGAGACATATAAAGCCGGATACGAACAACAAAAACGATTGGCGGTTCGTTTATTCCGCAAACGCCCGGGGGGCACACCGGATGCGTTCCACCTGTTCGCCGAACGCAATCTGGACCTGGGGCGTACGATCGGTGTGCTGCTGCCCTCGGCGTTCCACGCAAATGAAGGCACCACCGACCTCCGGCGGCGGTATTTCGGTGAAACGCACATCGCCTGCTGCTATTCCTTCGAAAATCGCCGCAAGCTGTTCGATATCGACAGCCGCTTCAAATTCGCCCTGCTCGTCGCTCGCAAACCGGGTCCGACGCGGTCCTTGCGCTGCGCGTTCTATCTGGAGTCGGTAGCCGACCTGGACGAGCCCGGCCGGGTCATGGAGTACGATGCGGATTTTCTGGCCGCATCCGCCGGCGCGAACCTCACCCCGCTGGAACTGCGGGGCGCCACCGACGTGGCGGTTGCCCGCACACTATTCGCCAACCGCACGACATTCGGCGGATGGTGCCGGGAACTCGGCATTCAGTTCGGCTGCGACCTGCACATGACCGCCGATGCCGGCTGCTTCGTCGCCGGTCAGCCCGGCCGATACACCCTGCACGAGGGCAAGACGTTCCACCAATTTACCGACCGATGGGATACCGCGCCACGCTACTCCGTTTCGGAACGGGCATTGCGCGACAAACCCAACGTCGCCGAAGCGGCAAAACATTTCCGGCTGGCCTTCCGCGACATCGCCCGTTCCACCGATGAGCGCACCATGATCGCGATGATCGCACCGCCCAACACGGTCTTCGGCCACACCGCGACGGTTGAGAAGCACCCCGGCGCGCGCCCGTTGTCGCACGCGCTGATGCTGTGCGCGTTGATGAACAGTTTCACCTTCGACTGGCTGACACGGCAGAAAGCCGCCGCTCACCTCAGCCTTTACATCGTTAACGGTATGCCGGTGCCCATACTGACACCGGACGATCGATCGTTCCTGGCGGAGGCCGCCGAGCAACTGTCCGGCGCCCCGGCTTCCCTATGGGACCTGCGCGCGAAATTGGACGCCACAATCGCTCTCGCCTACGGCCTGGACCGCACGCAATACCAGCATGTGCTCGGAAGCTTCAGCCACCGCTCCTTCCCCGATGCGCCATCCCTGTGCCTGGCGGCTTTTGACCTGGGTCAAGGCAGCGCCCCAATGAACATGCCATGAGAGACATAAGCCGTCCCTGAAACCAGGAGAAAACACAATGAACGCGGCCGACATCATGACCCCCGACGTCATCACCGCCCGTCCCGATACGCCACTGGAAGAACTTGTCGACCTGATGCTGGCGAACCGCATCAGCGGCCTCCCGGTCGTCGACAGCGGCATCATCGTCGGCATCGTCAGCGAAGGCGACCTGTTGCGCCGCGCAGAAACGGGAACGGAAAAGCGGCGCTCGCAGCTGCTGGAATTGTTCAGCAGCACCGCCATGATCGCCGCCGACTACGTCCGCACCCACGGACGCAAAGCCAGCGAGATCATGACCACCGACCTGATCACCGTCTCCCCCGATACGCCCATCGCCGAGATCGCCAATATTCTGGAATCCAGGCGGATCAAACGGGTGCCCGTGGTGGTCGACGGCAAGGTGCTGGGCATCGTGACACGCGCCAATCTGCTGAAGGCGCTGGCAACCCACCTGCGCGCCGAACCGGCTCCGGTCAGCAGCGACGACCGCTCGATCCGAAAGGCGCTGCTGGAGGAATTCCGCCACCACAAATGGGCCAGCCAGGTCGCGCAATTCGACGTGACCGTGCAAGACGGCGTTGTGCACCTGTGGGGCATCGTGCGCGGCGAAGATCACCGCCGAGCCATGGTTGTCGCCGCGGAGAACACCCCAGGCGTGAAAAATGTCGCGGACCATTTGGAGGATGGCACGCTGATCGCCCTGCAGGTGCCGTCGATGTAGCTACCGCCAAGCCAACAATACCCGTTCCAACCGCCCGATCGTCCAGGCGACGAGCAACCCCATCAGCGACAGCACCACGATACCGGCAAGCAAATTGTCGGTATCGTAAAGATTCCCCGCCGACAGAACGAAGGCCCCGATCCCCTGCTCGGCGCCGATCATCTCCGCCGCCACCAGCAGCACGATGGCGATGGAGGTCGTAACCCGGAACCCGCTCAAAATCGCCGGCAGTGCGCCTGGTAAAATAATCGCGCGCACGATCGCCCAGGTGGACAGCCCGAACGACTGCCCCATGCGGATCAGCCCGCGCGGCACGTTGTCCACACCGCCGGCCGTCGCGATCACCGTGGGGAAGAACACCCCGAACGCCAGCGTGGCGATCTTCGAACCCTCCCCGATGCCGAACCAAATGATGAACAACGGCACCAGCGCGATTTTGGGGATCGGAAACAGCGCCGCCACCACCGCCATGCCGGGGGAGCGGAACGCCGACCACAACCCCACCGCCAGCCCCATGCCGACGCCAAAGATCGTGCCGCATACCCAGCCAATCCCAAGCCGAACCAAGGACGCGGACAGATGCTTCCAAAGCTCCCCACTGATCGCCAAATGCCACAGCGCATCACAGATCGCAGCCGGGGGCGGCAGGAACAACGACTTGATCAGCCCAGCCGAGGCGCCCAACTGCCACAACGCCACCAACCCGAGCAGCGTTCCCGCCGAGGCCCACGCGTTATCGCTCGGCGCGAAACCGCCGCCGCGGAAGCGGACAGGACCGCTAAGCCGGGGCATCGATACGTTCCCTCTCCGCCGCCACCGCGTCGTCGCGGATCATGCGCCACAGGTTTTCCTCGATCGCCAGCAGGTCGGGGTCGCGCGCACCGCGCCCCGCCAGGGGACGGTCGATCCGAATCACCGCCCTCACCCGGCCCGGTCGGCGGGACAGCACGACGATCTGCTGACCCAGCCGCACGGCCTCGCTCAGATTGTGGGTGACGTAGATCGTCGTGGTGCCGGCGCGGGCGATAATGGACGAAAATTCGTCCAACAGCAGGTCGCGGGTTTGCGCGTCCAGCGCCGACAGAGGCTCATCCATCAGCAGGCACGCAGGGCGAACCGCCAGCGCACGCGCGATCCCGACCCGCTGGCGCATGCCACCAGACAGCTGCCGTGGCCAGGCGTCGGCGAACGCGGTCAATCCGGTCAGGGCCAACACCTCGGCGACCCGTTCCAACCGGGCGGCGCGCGGCAGCCGAGACTCCAGCACCAGTTCGATATTCCCGGCGACGCCGCGCCAGGGCAGCAGCGAAAAATCCTGGAAGACGTAGGTCAGCGGGTTGAGGCAATCGTCGGCAACCTCCCCCGACACCGTCACGCTTCCGGCGGAGGGCGCCAACAGGCCGCCTATGATGCCAAGCAGGGTGGACTTGCCGCAGCCGGAGGGACCGACGAGGACCAAAACCTCCCCCGGTTCGGCGGTCAAGTCGATGTTATCCAACACCGTCAGGTCGCGATAGGCGTGGTAGACACCGTTCAGAGTCAGGCGCAGGCCGCTCATCGCGTCGGCAGAAACCGCGTGTCGAGCATCGCCTTCGGATCGGCATCGCCCTTCACCAGACCCTGCGCCCTGAACCATTTCACCTGATCGATGACGTCGGCCACGTCCAAGGCCCCGCCCTCATCATAATAACCCACGCCGGCAAGTATCTTGGCGCGGGCTGCTGGGTCGCCAGTAAAAACGTATTTGGTGATCAGCGGGATGGCGGCGTCGGTTTTGGCATCGTTCACGGGCTTGCCCTGCGCATCCAGGCGCAGGAACGCCGCCCGGTAATCCGCCACGCCGCGCTGATACGCCTTGGCAAAGCGCTTCAGCAGATCGGGCTTGTCGGCGATCATGCCGGTGGTCGTGAACACGGCCGTCAACTGATACGGCACGACATCCCCCGCCCAGCCCAGAATATGCGCCTGGTTCCCGGCCACCAGCGCCTTGGCCTGCGAGGCAATCGCAATCGTCGCATCCACCTGCCCGCTGCCCACGGCCGCGACCATGTTGGACACCTGCTGAACCGGCCGCAGAGTAACGGACTTGATGTCGAAGCCCCGGGCCTCGGCGATGCGGCCGACCATGTAGTGGAAGGACGAGCCATACTGCGTGATCGCGAAACTATGCCCTCCGAGCTTGTCGATGCTGGTAAGGCCGGCGTCGAAGGCCTGGTTGGAGGCGAGGATGGCGGAACCCTCGTATCCCTTCTGCTCGTGCAACCCGCCGCCGATGACTTTCAGCGTACCTTTCTCGGCCAGGTTGAAGAACCCGCCGGTCAGCGCGGTCACGCCCACGTCGATATCCCCCGAGACGGCCGCGGCGGCGATGGGCTGCGCCGCGTCGAAGAAGCGGAACGTCAGGTCGATGCCCTCATCGCGGAAATAGCCACTCTCCTGCGCCATGTAGAACGGCGCGGGGGACAGCGTGTGCAACAGGCCCAGGCGCACGGGGTCGGCCGCCTGGGCGGTCAGCGGGAGACACAGCAGCATGGCGGTGAGCCAGCGGCGAATGGCGGTCTTCATGATGGGTTTTCCTCCACGTCCGGCGACCGCGCCATCATATGCCCCAGCAGAGGCTGCAATGCGAAGTCCTCCATGGACACATACGAGGGATACAGGACATCGACCATCGGCCTGGCCTTATCGGATGGATCGTACCACCGTCGTGCCCGGCCGTCCGCGTCCTTTCGGCGGCCTTTCTGGAAGATGTCGCGGTAACGGGCGGGGGAGATGCCCAGAAACGGCTTAAATTCAACCCGGGACGGGCTGTCGCCTTCGACCTCTATTTCATTGGCATGCAACAACTTAGCCAGGCTTTTCGGGTAGGGTTCGATGTAAACGACCCGCCTGATGCCAGCGGCCAGAATGTGTTTCGTACAATTGTGGCACGGAAAAGTCGTGGAATAGAGAATGCCGCCCTTAACAGAGCGTCCAAGACGGGCGGCATCGCAAATCGCATGCATTTCGGCATGCACGACACGGCCATATTCGGTGAGATCGAGAATGGCAGCATCGGCCAGCACCCCATCCTTCCCGGTCAATGTTCGGACCATGGACGACGGCGTACCGAGATCCAGTGCCGTGGCAGACAATAATCCGCCGTTCGACAGCCTTTGAAACAAATCCCGCAGTACCTCCCTGATTTCCAGCGCATTGGGATCGTGACCCAGCCGGACATCGCGAAAATCGGGTTGTTCGGTATCCCAATAAGCGCCGCCAAAGGCTTTCGGCACTTCGTTGCAGCCCTGCGCGATCAGCTCCCCGTCGTCCGTGAACAGGGCCGCCCCGACCTGGCGGGACAGGTCGGTGGAGCGTAACGCGGCAGAAGCAGCCGCATACATCCCGAATTCGTCCCGCGACGGCCCGACATCCGCCCGACCGAATAACGCGTTCACGAAGCGGGATAGTTTATCGTCCATCGCCGGGCGGCTCAGACCGTCGATAAAAACGTCGCCACGATGGAAGGTATCGCGTAGCTGCTGGCCATACGCCTTGTCGCGCTCGCTGGCATCCGTGTCGATCAGCTCCTCGGCCAAGGCCGCCAGATGTTCCAGCCGCGTGGTGGTCGCCATCGATTGCCGCAGCCGCTCATAGATCAGCGCCCGCCGTTGGTCGCGCGGTCCGTAGGCCGAAATCAGCACGAATTGCCGCCCATACAGCCGGCGCAAAAATTCGACTTCTTCCGGGCGTTTCAATTGCCGGATGACGTAGGCGACCCCGTCCGCGGCCAGGTCGGCATCGCCGGTCATATCCTCGCGGCGGTAGCGTATTGCCTGGACCGCCAGCCGAGCCAAGGCCGCGGCGTCTTGGGTCCTGGATCGAATGGCATTGCCGTAGCGCATTTTGGACACAGCTTCGGCGTAGAAATCGTCCGTCTGTATTGGCACATCGGTCGGGATCAGAGTCATCTCTTCGGTCAACCGGATGGGCACCGGGCGATAGCCAACGCCTATCAACGCGTCGCTCAGTGAGACTGCGATCGCATCCATATCGACCCCTATCGGGCCCGCGATTCCCACGAAAAGTTCCGGCTGCTTGATCCTGGACAGGGACTCGGACATTGGCGGTATGGTTTCCCGTGACGCGATGGACGGGTCACTCTATTGTCGCCGCGACGCCAAAGCGAGGACCAACCATGGCACAGGAACCGGATACCGACGCCGAACGTAAGGTCGCCACGATTGTCAATAATATCAAGCGTCTGGCCCACGGTATCGGTGCTGAATTCATCCCCGATCCGGAGAAGGTGCGGGTCTTCACCGCGGGATATCCGCAGGCTCGGGAACGCGCTCGGGCTGCCGTGGCACAAATGAAGCGCCGCACCGCGGACTGACCAATCCGCGCGGGACGTGCTAACCCCCCGCGCATGGCTCCTCCCCTACTGCTCCTGCAAGACGTCAATCTCACCTTCGGCACCGCGCCCTTGCTGGCCGGCGCCGGCCTCGGCGTGTCCGCCGGGGACCGCATCTGCCTGGTTGGGCGCAACGGCTCCGGCAAGTCGACTTTGCTGAAGGTCGCAGCGGGCTTGATCCAGCCCGACTCCGGACGCCGCTTCGCGCAGCCCGGCGCCACCATCCGGTATCTGCCGCAGGAGCCCGATTTCGACGGTTTCACGACCACCCTGGCCTATGTGGAGGCCGGGTTCGACGGCGCCTCCGCCGATCACTACCGCGCGACCTACCTGCTCGAGCAGCTTGGCCTGACCGGCGCGGAGGACCCATCCACCCTGTCCGGCGGCGAAGCCCGCCGCACCGCTTTGGCCCGCGTGCTCGCCCCCGAACCAGACATCCTGCTGCTGGACGAACCGACCAACCACCTCGACCTCCCCGGCATCGAGTGGCTGGAGAAAGAACTGTCCGGCATGAAATCGGGCATCGTCCTGATCAGCCACGACCGGCGGCTATTGGAGCGCATCTCCCGCACCACGCTGTGGCTGGACCGCGGCGTGACCCGCCAGCTCGACCAGGGCTTCGCCCATTTCGAGCCCTGGCGCGACGCCGTCCTGGAACAGGAAGAAACCGACCGCCACAAGCTCGGACGCAAAATCGTCATGGAGGAGGATTGGCTCCGCTACGGCGTCACCGCCCGCCGCAAACGCAACCAGAAGCGATTGGCCGACCTGCACTCGCTGCGGAAGAAACACCGCGAGCAACGAGGCGCCCTGGGCAAGGTGCGAATGGAGGCGGCCGAGGCCGACCTGTCCGGCCGTCTGGTCATGGTGGCGGAGGGCGTCAGTAAATCCTACGGCGACCGTCCCATCGTGCGCGACTTCTCAGCCCGCGTGATCCGCGGCGACCGGGTGGGCATCGTCGGCCCGAACGGCGCCGGCAAGACCACCCTGCTGAACCTGCTGACCGGCGAAATCGAACCCGACACCGGCGAGGTCAAGATCGGCACCAACCTGGCGCAGGTGACACTGGATCAGCGGCGCGAGACGCTGGATCCTGGGCAGACCCTGTCGCAAGCCCTGACGAGCGGGGCCGGCGATACCGTGGTGGTCGGCGGGCAAAGCCGCCACGTCGTCAGCTACATGAAGGATTTTTTGTTTGGCCCCGAGCAGGCGAACACCCCGGTGGGGGTGTTGTCGGGTGGGGAGAGGGGAAGGCTGACCCTGGCACGCGCCTTCGCCAAGCCGTCCAACCTGCTGGTGCTCGACGAACCGACCAACGATCTGGACCTGGAAACCCTGGAGTTGTTGCAGGAGCGGCTGGCCGATTACGCCGGCACCGTGCTGCTGGTCAGCCATGACCGAGACTTTCTCGATCGCGTCGTGACGTCGGTGATCGCATCGGATGGCGATGGCGTCTGGACGCAGTACGCCGGCGGTTACTCCGACATGCTGGCGCAACGCGGGCCGGCGCGTGCAACCGCTGCTTCGGGAGCAAAAACGAAGACACCGGCGCCGGCGGCTCCGCGCGCGGCTTCGAAACGCATGACCTTCAAGGACAAGCACGCGCTGGAAACATTGCCCTCACGCATCGCCAACCTGGAAGCCGAGATCGCCAAATTCAACCGCCAGCTCAGCGATCCGAACTTGTATGCAAAAGACCCCGTGAAATTCGCGGCGATCTCCCAGACCTTAACCGAAGCACAGGCAGCGCTGACGTCCGCCGAGGAGCAGTGGCTGGAACTGGAAATGCGCCGCGAGGAGATGGAAGCTTAACGCCGCACCCGCAGTTCGAGGCCGCGCGCGATCCATCCGGCCTCGATCGCGTCCAGGTCGGTAACGCCGGAGGGGTTGGCCTTGCACGGCGCTGCACCCAAGCGAGGCACGCCCTCTACCCGCCAGATGCCGAGCAAGCGCCGAAGTTCCACCAGCGGTTGGGTGTGATCGTCGACCCTCAGGTTCAGATCGGGAAAATCCTCGGTCGTGGTCATCAGCATCGCCGCCGATTGTCGGCCGCGGCGGTCACCGCCGGCGGCCTCCCCCGCTTCCATCGCGAGCATCAGGCGTTCGGTCAGGGACACATGGCCGTTCGCCTTCCAGGCTGCCAGCGTTTCCGCGATGGTGGGTTCGCCCGCCAGCATATTACCGGCGATGCTAATGCCTTCGGCCGCGACGTTGCCGCACCATGCGACACAGTTGTGCCCGGTCCAGGCGGCGGTGCGGCCGTATCGGTCCACCGCATGCACTTGTCGCAGACCTTTGCCCTCATCGCCGGCCAGCGCGCCCTCGATCGCTGCCGCCGGGGCCAGGCCGCGCGCCATGCCATCCAGCACCGCCGGCCCTAAATACCGGTTGGTCATCGACTGGGTGGACACCGCTCCGACCCCTGACCGCACGAAGGGGCAGGAGGCGCCAACCGCGAAGGCCTTCGTGGCGACCGCCACCGCGAAGGCGCCGGTGTCGGGGTCATGCACAACGATCGACCATGTCATGTCGGTAGCTCCGGTGTTCGGCGGTGGCCAATGCGCGTATCATGGCGCCATGACCATACAAGCACAGATGAAGCGTTTAACGCCCCCCGCGATTCGCGCCCGCAAGGGCGGCGAGCCGATCGTCTGCCTCACAAGCTACACTGCCTCCACCACCCGATTGATCGACCCGCATGTCGACCTGATCCTGGTGGGCGATTCGCTGGCCATGACCATCTACGGCCTGGACAGCACCGTCGGCGTCACAGTGGACATGATGATCGCCCACGGGCGGGCTGTTGCTCGGTCGGCGGCGCATGCCTGCGTCGTGGTGGACCTGCCCTTCGGATCGTACGAGGAATCCCCCGCCCAGGCCTTCCGCACCGCGGCCCGCGTCATGGCGGACACCGGCTGCGCGGCCGTGAAACTGGAGGGCGGCACCGAAATGGCCGAAACGATCCGCTTCCTGACCGCGCGCGGCGTGCCGGTGATGGCACACATCGGCCTGACACCCCAGTCAGTGAACGCGCTCGGCGGCTATGGCGTGCGCGGCCGCAAGCCGGAAGAAGCGGCCGCGATCCTGGCCGACGCGTTGGCTGTGGACGCAGCCGGCGCCTTCAGCGTGGTGATCGAGAAAACCACCGAATCTTTGTCACGGGAAATGACCGAACGGATTGCCGCGCCGACGATCGGCATCGGCGCCTCGGTCGCCTGCGACGGACAGATCCTGGTAATCGACGATGCGATCGGGCTGTTCACCGCCTTCCGCCCGAAATTCGTCAAACGCTACGCCGAGATCGCCCAACCCATCGCCGCCGCCGCGCAAGCCTATGCGGCGGAGGTGCGGGCGCGCCAATTCCCGGGGCCGGAGCACGTCTTCGGCCCATAGCGGATCAGTGCAGGCGATAGACCGCGTCGGTGTGACGGTATTTGCCGGGCGAGATCAGCTTCGCCGACGCCACCCGCACGGAATGAACGGGGCCTTCGAGTTCGCGCTGCCAGAAATCCAGAAATTTGTTGAGCTCCGGATACCGCGGGGCGATGTCGAGATCCTGCCAGATAAAGCTTTGCAACACGCTCGGGTGATCGGGCAAACGATACAGAATCTCCGCTGTTGTGAGGCGGTAGTCCTTCAGCTGTTGAGCAAAACTCATGGCACCCTGCTTCCCGTTGCGATGTCCGTTGTCTGAGGCCCTGGCCGTGATTGGCTGGGCTGATCGGAGCATGGCGTGGGGGTTCGCTGTCATGCAACTGAAAAATGAAGAATATCAGTAAGTTGGCACTCAGTTTGCGGGAGTGCTGCTGGACTGCACGACCACCCTGTCTTTCTCGATAATCTTTCGAAATGCCGCGTCGGTGCATGCCCAGTCCACGATGTCCACCCGAAACGGCAGCTCGGACTCGGTCAGGGCGTCCTTCAGAGCACCGATCTCCTCCAACGGTAGTGGCGCATCGGTAACGATCGCGATATCCAGATCGGAAAACGGCTTCGCAGTCCCTCGAGCGCGAGAACCGAACGCCCAAACTTCACGGCCTGGCATCTGGCGCCCCAGAATATCGCGCAAGATGCCCCAGTCCTTAGGCCTGATATCGATCGGCAAGACGCTCATTCAGTCGGCCGTTCCACTATTTGGTCCCGCAAATGCCGAACTTCATCCAGGAACCCCTGGATACCCGCGACGACCTCCAAGGCCGTGGGCTCGTCATAGGCGTGGCTTGTCTTTGCCCGCATCTCCCGATACGCGCGCCAGCGCGGCCAATCCCCCAGCAACAGGCCCTGCTCATTAGCCACCCGAATAAGGTCCGCGAACGGCAGCCGATCGAACTGCTCCGGTGAGGCGGACGTCGCTTCAAGATAGCGTTTCAGGATTTTGTGGCTAATTTCATATGTAAACTCGAATCGCTGGATCAGACCATCGCGAATAAGTGTCTGAGTGGTATCGCTTTGGTAAACCTGCAAGGCCTCTTCCAGGCGAGCGATGGCTCTGACAAGGGGGGACACGTCGAGGGGCATGGCGTAATCCACCGAAATGGCACTTGGTGCCGTAAACGTCCCCCCTGATACCACTAAAGCGGAATCGCCACCAGCGTATCGAACCGCCCGCTGTCGCACACCACCAACCGCTCGGCGAAGCGCAACCCGCCATCCGGCCCGGTCACGGTCTTGTCCAGGTAAACCCCCGCCGCGAACAGCTCCATCTTCCCGTCCCGCATCGTGCGCACGATGACGAACGACGTCTCGGACGTGCCGGGCTCCGAACCGAGCACCGGCATACCGACTATGTGACGGTAGCGCTGGCGTTCGTAGATGTTGGCGACCCGCAGCGAGGACACGCGGTCCCGCAGCATCGCCTGGCTGTCGGCGAAGATGATGCCGGCGGCGTAGCCTTTCGCGTGGTTGTCCGCCGAGGTGACCTTATACAGGCATTGCTCTGTGAAAAAATTCGGCCAAGCTTCCAACCGGTCCGCATCAATCGCCGCGGCATAAGCGGCGTTCAACCCAGACAAGCGGAACAGGGTGTCCGCGTCGCTCATAGCCCCATTACCCCGCGATAGGCCTTCCAGAATCCGCGAACCGAGGCCTCGGTCGCCCGCGTATCGGCCGTATCCGCCGTTGCACCGCCCATCTCCACGACCGACAGCACCTGTTCGGCCGCGGCGACGCCGCGCTGTACGAAGCCGCCCACGGCGCCGTCCTCCATGGAAACGAACCCAGCCGGCCCCACCAGATTGGCCTGCTTCAGCCGCATGGCGCGCAGTTCGGGGGTGTCGTCGGCATACCCCAAATACGTCCAGTTTAGGTCCATCGTATCCACCCCGGTCGGTACCACCTGACGCACCGCGATGGCGTTGTGGATCTGTTGCAGAACAAATCCCGGAAATACCGACAGGATTTGCAATTGGATGCCGTCGTGGAATTCGTCCTGCGAGTCCAACAACGACGGGTCCGCCAGCCGGAACCCGTCGTTGTCCGAACGGATCCCCTCGTAGCTGGAGTCCGCCTCAGGCGGCTTGCCCATCGTCGCGCTCGCATGCGCCACACCGTTCTCGCCCACCAGCACCCCGCCGCCCGCACTCAGACGGGTAATGCGGAACGTGGTGAAAAACAGATGCAGTAAACTCGCATGGTATGTGTCACGCACATTCTCCATGTAGAGTTTCCAATTATTCGGCAGCGCCTGGGTGAAGCGGCCGATCACCTCCACCTTCTTGTGCATGACGCGGCGCAGGCGAGCGGTGATTTCCGGCCCGATATAGGTTTCGATATCCGGTGCATCGTCCGCCAAGGTGCCAAATACCAACCCGTGCAGCACCGTCACCCGGATGGCGCGCGGGCGGTGGTCCTCCAGCTTGAAGCTGTCGTCCATGCCGCCCTTGCCGTTGACGCCATGACGGAAAGCCACCGATTTAAGATTGCCCCGCAAATCGTAGCGCCAGGCGTGATAGACGCAGTGGAAGTCCTTCACGCTGCCGCCGTCGTCCAGGCAGATCAGCGCGCCGCGATGCACGCAGCGGTTTTCGAAGGCCACGACTTCCCCGTCCTCGGCGCGCGCCACCACCACGGGCATGGCGCCCATGACGGTGGTGCGGTAGTCGCCGGCATTGGGGACGTCGATGTCAAGGCATAGATAGTTCCAGGTCGGGCCTTCGAAGACCCGGCCTTGTTCGGAACGCGCGACATCCGGGTCCTGGTAGACCCAGTAGGGAACCCGGGTCAGGCCAGCGGGCCAGCATCCGTTTGGAAGATCGCGGACTGACTGATCCATCTCACCATCCCCGGGTCGGTATCACGGCATTTTCGTAGAGCAGCGGGCCAGCAGCTTCCATGCTCCGGCCTGCTTCTGCCAGACCATCAGGATGTGCAGATTGGTATTGCTGCGTTTCCCGTCGGCGACGGTTTCGCTTTCGGCCACCCAATGGAAGCGCACGATCGCGGCGTCGCCGACGACACGGATCGTGGGATCCTTGTATTCCAGGGAAATAAACTTGGATTTCGGGTTGGTCGCATTGGTAACAAACGTCGCCCGGTCCTCGATATGCGCATCGGAGTGGCTGTAGCTCAGTTCCGGCGCGCATAGCTCGGTCAAGGTTTTGGCGTCGTGCGCGGCCTGTGCGGCGCGGAACGCCTCCAGGTTCTTCTTCACGGCGGCCTCATCCGCCGATGCCGCGTCTGCCGGCAGAGCAGTCAACAGACCAACAGCCAAAGCGGGGAGAGCCAGGTGGCGACGATCGATTTTCATTGTCGTTTCCTTCCTTGCGTTGCGGTTCAGTCTTTGTAGTCAGGCTCCTTGCGGTCCAGGATGCGTTTCAGGGCGTCGAAGTGCCATTCGCAATTCGGCCGCCCGCCATACAGGAACCGGTTGGCTCTATATTCCGACAAAGTGTGGTCCACGACGTCCTGCGGCAGATGCTTCAGCGGGCGGCCCGTCCACATGGCGTAAAGCTGCACCTGGGCGACGCGTTCGGCGTAGTACAGGCGATCATAGGCCTCGGCCACCGTCTTGCCCACCGTAGCGATGCCGTGATTGGCCATCATCAGAACGGTCTTGCTGCCGAGCACGGTGGCGAGGCGCGCGCCCTCCGCGGGATCGAACGCCGGGCCGGTGTAGATCTCGTCATACGCCGTGTGCATCAGCGTGCCGAGTTCGGTCTGGCCGATGGCCAGGATCGACTGATCCTCCAACCGCGACAGCGCGCTGGCGTAGGGCATGTGGGTGTGGAACACGGCCGCGGCGTGCGCGGCGTCGCGGTGGATCGGCGCATGGATGCAGTAGGCGGAGCGTTCGACCTCCCCCGTGCCGGCGTGCTGAGTGCCGTCGTAGCCGATTTCCATCAGGCAGCTGGCGGTGACTTCCGACCAGTGCAGGCCGAACGGGATTTGGTAGTAGCGGTCGTCGGTGCCGGGCACCCGCAGGGTGAAGTGGTTAAAAATCCCCTCATTCAGCCCGTGCATCACTGCCAGCCGGTGCGCGGCGGCGAGGTCCACGCGGGCCCGCCAACGAACAGCTTCGATGTCGAGATCCTGGGGTTGCAGTGACTCCAACGGCATGGGCGCGCTCCTGGTTTAACTCCGATCAGGGATCATTGGCCCGGGCGGCGGGTGCGTCAATGTTGGGGCTGGCACTGACTATCCCTCCGAACGGCACCCGCGTCCCAGGCCTGTCTTCCGAAAGGCGACGAATGCCGTCCGCCGGAAAGGGCCAAGCCAGGGCAATCGCCCGGGGCAATCGACTAACCGACCTTGCCCCAGGCCCGCCCTCCCGCTACGGGGGCAGGCATGGCACAGGATATCGAAACCGACGTCGCGATCGTCGGCGCCGGCCCCGTGGGGTTGTTCGCCGTGTTCGAACTGGGGATGCTCAAACTGTCGTGCGTCCTCATCGACGCGCTGGCGGATGTCGGCGGGCAGTGCGCGGCGCTGTATCCCGAGAAACCCATCTACGACATCCCGGCCCATCCGGCGATCGACGCCGGCGATCTGGTCGCTCGGTTGGAACAGCAGATCGCGCCATTCGCCGCGCCTCGGCTGCTGGGGCGGCGGGTCGAGGGGCTGAGCGGCCAGTCCGGCGCGTTCATCCTGACAACCGACCAGGGGGACACCGTTCGGGCGAAAGCCGTGATCGTCGCCGCGGGCGCGGGTGCTTTCGGACCCAATCGCCCACCGCTGGAGGGGCTGCCCGCCTATGAAGCGACCGGCGCTGTGCAGTACTATGTCAAACAGCGGGAATCCTTCCGCGGCAAACGGGTGGTGATCGCCGGCGGCGGGGACTCAGCCGTGGACTGGGCGCTGGCGCTGAAAGACATCGCCACCGTCTCCGTCGTGCACCGCCGGCCAAAATTCCGAGCGGCGCCGGAGAGCGCAGCCCAGTTGGACGCGGCGGCGGAAAAAGGGGAGGTCGAGATGGTCATCCCCTACCAGTTGCACGCATTGCACGGGGCGGATGGCAGGCTGACTTCAGTGGAGGTCGCGACGCTGAAGGGGGAGACGAAGCACCTGCCCGCCGACGTGCTACTGCCGTTTTTCGGTCTTTCGATGGACCTCGGCCCCATCGCCGCCTGGGGGCTGGAGCAGACGACGCACCATGTGAAGATCGATCCAGCGACGTGCCAGACCAGTACCCCTGGGGTGTTCGCCATCGGCGACGTGGCGACCTACCCCGGCAAGCTGAAGTTGATTTTACAGGGCTTCAGCGAGGCCGCGATGGCGGCACACGCCGTGTTCGCCGTGGTGCATCCCGACCAGGCGCTCCACTTCGAGTATTCGACCAGCAAGGGCGTGCCGGGTTAGGCGAAGGCCGAGAGGGGGCGCGCGGTCGTCGTCTCCTCCGCCATTGAGACCGAGGTATCGTCACTGCCGGAGGAAGGAGTTTCTGGAAGGCCTTGGTTTGTTCGACAAGCGGGTTGGACCGTGTGATCCGAGCGGCGGCCATTGGCCTGGATCACCCGGTTCTCGACCGGATGACGAACGAGCTGACCACCCGCGCCCAAACGTGCGAACGCCTGGTCACGGGTGGTTGAGCCGAAGGCTCAGGCTTTGTCCAACCAGTGCGTGTCGAACCGCACCGTATCGTAGATCCCGAAATTGTCCTTCGGATTGTGGCCCTTCACGAAGTTGTACCAGGCGTCGACGATGTTCTCCCACGCCACGGGCAGCACCGGCGGGTCCTGTTCCATGATCATTTCGGTCTGCCGAATCAGCGCCAACCGCTTGGCCGAGTCCGTCTCAATGTCGATTTGGTCTAGCAGCTTGTCGAATTCGGCGTTGCTCCAGAACGAGTAGTTCTGCGGCCCGCCAGTCCGGTACCAGGCGTTGAAGTAGTCCGAGGGGTCGAGCAGCGTCGAAACCACCGCGCCGATCGCCAGATCGTAGTTGCCGGACTTCACATCGTCGAACCACACGGACTCCACCACCGTGCGCAAGTTGCAGGTGATGTTCAGCTCTGCCAGCATCGCCTGAATCGCCTGCGCCCACAGCTTGAAGCTGGAGATGTCGCGCACCAGGAAATCGAGCGGCCGCATGCCCGAGGTCAGACCGGCTGCCGCCAGCAGGGACTTGGCCTCCTTCAGTGCCGCTGTGGAGTCGACCTGGTAGCCGATGCGCTTGAACAGTTCCTCCGGCGGGGTCGCGACATCGGAGAACGGGTATATGAAGCCGCCCACTCGCATCGGCGTCACGTCCTTCACCACGTCCACCAGCACGTGCTTGTCGAACGCCAGATGCAGCGCTCGGCGGACTCGCTTGTCGTCCAGCGGCTTTTTCTTGGCGTTGACCCAAGTGCCCTGAATGACGCTCTGGTTGAATTGCAGCGACGACATCCCCGGCGTCGCTCTGGCCTTGCGGCCGGTGACGGGGTCCAGAATGCGGGCGTAATCCACCCGGCCCGACAGGATGGCGGAGCCGAGTTCGGGGGAGAAAGGGATCAGGTTGTAGAACTCGATGCCGTCCAGGTATGGCAAGCCCTTGTTCCAGTAGTTGGCGTTCTTTTCCATCACCCAGACTTCGTTCTCGACACGCCGCTGCGTCTTGTACGGACCGGTGCCGGGGATGTTGAACACCTTGCGAAGGTTGTAGTTGTTCTCCTCCAGCGTCTTCTTGCTGAAGATGACATTCCAGCCGCTGGCGAAGGCCGACATCATGAAGTTGGCGGACCGCGGCGCCGACAGCTTGAACTCGATGGTCTTCTTGTCGAGGGCGTTGATCTCGCTGACCGCGGTGAACAGCGTGCTGCGGGGGATGCTGACCCCGGCTGGCGGATTGCGGATGCGGTCGTAGGTGGCTTTGATGTCGGCCGAGGAGAAATCCGTCCCATCGTGCCACTGCACCCCTTCCCGCAAATGGAAAGTGTAGGTCTTGCCGTCCTTGGCAATCTCCCAGCTATGCGCCAGATCGGGGACGATGGTCTTGCCGCTGTCACGCGGGTCGCGGCGGATCAGATTGTCGAACATGCACCCTTGCGTGCCGAGCGAACCGATCGTGCCGGACTGGTGGACGTCGAAATGCGGCGGGCGATTCAGAATGCCAAACTTGAGCACGCCGCCCCGTTTGGGGTTGGGCTCCGACGGCGCCATCTGGAATTTCGACCCGTCGTACTCCATCGGAACATCGGCGGCGAGGCCGTAGCGTGGCCCCATCGCATAGGCCCCCATCAGCGCGGCAGCGCTGGTGCGTAGCATGTCGCGGCGGGACCAGCCCTGCCGTTCGGTATCCTGGGTACTCATCGTTGTTTACCTCCCTCGGGTCGTATCTGGACGCCCTGTGTTATCTTCCGATAGTCTCTTGGTTCGCGCCAGACGTCCATAATTAAAACAATGAAATCCAGGGAGTCACTCGTTGAGTCAGGGGGAAGCAGCAGCGGTTCTCGAGATCGAGAACCTCCAGACCCATTTTTTCACGCCCGGCGGCGTGGTACGGGCGGTGGACGGCGTTTCGTACTCGGTCAAGGCCGGAGAAACCCTGGGTGTGGTGGGCGAATCCGGCTGCGGCAAAAGCGTCACGGCACTGTCCGTGCTGCGCCTGATCACCGCCCCACCCGGCCGCATCGTTGGCGGCGCCATCCGCTTCGAGGGCCGCGACCTGCTGCGACAATCCGAGCAGGAGATGGAGAAGATCAGGGGTAACAACATCTCCATGATCTTTCAGGAGCCGATGACATCCCTGAATCCCCTGTTCAAGGTGGGCGACCAGATCAGCGAGGCCATCGCCCTGCACAAGGGACTGAGCAAACGGCAAGCCCACGATCACGCGGTGGACATGCTGCGCCGGGTATCCATCCCGGAGCCTGAACAGCGGGCCAACGCCTACCCGCACCAGCTCTCGGGCGGCATGCGCCAGCGGGTGATGATCGCCATGGCGCTGTCCTGCGATCCCAAGGTGCTGATCGCCGACGAACCGACGACGGCGCTGGATGTGACCATCCAGGCCCAGATCCTCGATTTGATGCGGGAAATCCGGGAAAGCTTCGGCACCGCCATCGTGCTGATCACCCACGACATGGGGGTGGTGGCCGAGAACGCCGATCGCGTCGTGGTGATGTACGCCGGCCGCAAGGTGGAGGAAGCCGATGTCGACGACCTCTTCGACCACCCCGGCCATCCCTATACCAAGGGTCTGCTGGCCGCGATCCCGAACCTCGACGACGCGACCCGCGCCGGTCCCGTCCGAGCACGGCTGAATGAAATCAAGGGGATGGTGCCGTCGCTGGCGCGATTGCCGGCGGGATGCAGCTTCGCGCCGCGCTGTGGCTTTGCTTCGGACCACTGCCGGGAGGCATTTCCTCCATGGGAGGAACTGCGTCCCCGCCACTGGGTCGCCTGCTGGCATGCCGCCGCGCTGATGGGGGATGCGCGATGACCGGCACGCCCGTTTTGCGCGTCCCCGTCCTTAAAGTAGCGGGCTTGAAGAAGCACTTTCCGATCTTCAAGGGCGTCATCCCCCGGCCCGCCGGCGTCGTTTACGCGGTGGACGGCATCTCCTTCGAGATCGGGCACGGCGAGACCCTCGGTCTGGTTGGCGAGAGCGGCTGCGGCAAATCCACCGCCGGGCGCACTTTGCTGAAACTGCTGGAGCCGACCGAGGGATCGATCCACCTCAATGGCGAGGAGATCACCCACCTCGATCGCACCGCCATGCTGCCCTACCGGCAGCGGATGCAGATGATTTACCAGGACCCCTACGCGTCCCTGAACCCGCGCATGACGGCGGGCGACATCGTGGGGGAGCCGCTGATCATCCACCGCGTCGCCTCCGGCCAGGATTACCGCGACCGCGTGGCATCCCTGTTTCACCGCGTCGGGCTGCGGCCGGACCAGATGGATCTGTACCCGCACGAGTTCTCCGGTGGCCAGCGCCAGCGCATCGGCATCGCTCGGGCTTTGGCGTTGAGCCCCGCCCTGATCGTGGGGGACGAACCGGTGTCCGCCCTGGATGTGTCGATCCAGGCGCAGATCATCAACCTGATGATGGACCTACAGGACGAGTTCCAACTGTCCTACCTGTTCGTGGCGCACGATCTGGCGGTGGTGGAGCATATCAGCCACCGCGTGGCAGTGATGTACCTCGGCCGTATCGTTGAGATGACGAACAAAAAATCCCTGTTCGAGATGCCGCTGCATCCCTACACCGAAGCACTCCTGTCCGCCGTCCCCATCCCCAAATCCGGCGCCCGTCACCGCCGGCGGGTGATCGTGAAGGGGGACGTGCCCAGCCCGATCGCGCCCCCACCGGGGTGCCATTTTCACACGCGGTGCACGTATGCGATGGCTCGGTGCAAGGTCGAGGCGCCGGCGTTGCGGGAGGTCGTGCCGGGGCACGTGGCCGCGTGCCATCTGCACGATGGCGGGGTGCGCTTCCCGTTGGAGGCGGTTGCTGCCTAAACCGCCCCCCGCAAACGCGGGTCCAGCACGTCCCGGATGCCATCCCCCAGTAAATTGAACGCCAGCACCGTCACCGAAATCGCCACCCCCGGGAACAGCACCAGCCACCACGGCGGGATCAACCCGGCATTCAGCGCGTCGGCCAGCATGTTCCCCCAGGTCGGCGTGGGCGGCGGGATGCCAACCCCGAGGAACCCGAGGGAAGCCTCGATAATGATCGCCACGCCCAGATGCGTTGTCGCCAGGATCAAATAAGGCGCCACGCATTGGGGAAGAATATGCCGCAGCATCATGCGCAAATGCGATGCACCCAGCCCGCGCGCCGCCTCCACGTATTGCAGCTCCTTCAGCGACAGCACGACGGCTCGGATCACCCTGCCGCCGAACGGTATTCGGGTGATGGCGATCGCGACGATGACCGTGCCCATACCGGCCCCCAAGGCCATGGCTATGGCCATGGCCAAAATCAGGTCGGGGAACGACTGCAAAAACTCCAAAATCCGCTGGCTAAAAATGTCGAACCGCCCACCGAAATACCCGCTCGCCATGCCCCACAGCGCACCCACCGTCGTCCCCAGCAGCACCGCCGAAATCGCCACCGTCAGCGAGGCTCGGCTGCCGTAAATCACCCGGCTGAGGGTGTCCCGCCCGATCTGATCGGTGCCGAACACGTGCTTCTCATAGGGCGGCTTGGACATCGCCCGGAAATCGGACTTCAGCGGCTCATAGGGCGTGATAACGGGAGCGGTAATCGCCATGATCAGGATCATCGCCGCCACCACGCCCCAGAACGCCGACATCGGCGCGCGCCGGGCGAAGCGCCACAAGCCGCGCCCGATCCGGCTGGGGAGGGAGACGGTGGCGGTCAATGCGAGGCTCATGAGTAGCGAATCCTAGGGTCCAGCCAGGCGATGATCAGATCGACCAGAATGTTAAGAACCACGAACACCACGGCATACAGGAACACGAGGTTCTGCATCACGAACACATCCCGCTCCCCCACCGCGGAGAACATGGCCGATCCCAGGCCAGGAGTCCCGAAGGCGCGCTCCACCGGGATGGAGCCCGCCAGCACGAAGCCCAGCAGAATACCGGACAAGGTGATCACCGGCAGCAGCGCGTTCGGCAGCGCGTGCAGCACCACCACCAAACGGGCGTTCAGCCCCTTGGCGCGGGCGGTGCGGACGTAGTCCTCCCGGATGACCTCCAGCAGGCTGGAACGCGCCATGCGGGCGATATAGGCCGCCTGCCCCAGTCCCAGCACCACCGCGGGGCCGATCACGATCTGGAGGTTGGTCCAGGGGTCGACGAACAGCGACGCCCCGGTCAGCGGCGCGCGATACCCAAACCAGAACAGAGAGGCGAGCACGATCAACATCCCCACCCAGAACCCCGGCACCGCCAGGCACAGGATGGAGATAAACCGAGCAACATTGTCCGGCAGGCTGTTGGGCCGCAACGCGCTGACGATGGCCACGGGGATGCCGACGATCCAGGAGAACGCGACCGCCAGAATGCCGATCTCGGCGGTCAGCGGGCCGCGGCGGGCGATCATGTCGGCCACGCTTTCCGACCGGAAGAACGAGTGCCCGAAGCTGCCCTCGGCGATGTCGCGCATCCAGTGCAGGTATTGGATGTAAAGCGGGTCGCTGAGGCCAAGCTGCTTCATGTAGCCCAGACGGTCGGCTTCGGAGAGTTTAGTGTAGCCCTCCGGCCCGAAGATCGCGACCAGGGGATCGCCCGGCAGGATGCGCATCACCACGAACACGATGACGGACACACCCAGCACGGTGAGAAAACCGAAGGCCAATCGACGCGCGATGTAGCTGTACATGAGGCGTGGCCTAGGTGTTTCGGGGCGACGTTAATACTGACGGGGGCCCCCCGGCCCTCCCCGTCTTGGCGGGCGCGGGCCCGCCATGACGACGGGAACCGTCGTCAGTTCGTCAGATTGTAGAACTTCGCCGCGTTGTCGCAGGTGATCTTGCGGATCTGCTCCTGCGTCAGGCCGGCAAACTGCTCGTTGATGTATTTGGTGGATTCAGGCCAGATGCCGTCGGTGTGCGGGTAGTCGGACCCCCACATCAGCGTGTCTTCCGTCATCAGGTTGTTGGTGTTGATCAGCTTCGGCCCGATGACGTCGTACTGGAACGTCGCCTTGCACTGGCGCTGCCAGTACTCGGACGGCTTCAGCTTCAT
>CAIYDT010000163.1 GCA_903924985.1 uncultured Acetobacteraceae bacterium | reverse complement strand
CAGCAGTTCTCAATTTGGTTCTCGGGTCCTTTCTCCGCTCTTTGTTGGCGTTTGACCGTGGGTTTGGGGCTTGTTGGCCTGCTTGGGTGATTCGCAAATGTCACAGCTCGGGGACAATCGACAGCACGGCTTGTTTTCGGGATTCTCACTGGCGCCGATCCACGATTCAAGCATCCCATGTCCCTACCGGATCGCTTCATCGCCGCGCTACGCCGCATTGGCTCGTTCCTCCCGGACGGACGGACGGGGAAGAACCTGTCTTATCCGATGGCGGACTTCGCCCTCGCCGCCTTCGCCCCTTTTTTCATGCAAAGCCCCTCGTTCCTGGCCCATCAACGCCATCTGGAGACCGCCCAGGGTCGCTCCAACTGCCAGACGCTGTTCGGCATGAACAAAATCCCTTGCGACAACCGCGTGCGCGCCATGCTCGATCCCGTCGATCCCGCGCATTTCTACCCGCTCTTCGGCGATATCGTGGCCGCGCTCCAGCAATCCGGCGGGATGGACAGCTTGCGTTGCCTGGACGGGCGTCTTCTCATCGCGCTGGACGGCACCGAATATCATTGTTCGCGAGAGATCCATTGCCCGAATTGCTCGCACCGCAAGCGCGGCAAGAACCCGGCCCAGCCGAAGAGCGGGGACAAGATCGAGTATTTCCATGCCATGTTGGCCGCCACCGTGGTGACGCCGGGCCACAACCGGGCGATACCGCTGGAACCGGAATTCATCGTACCGCAAGACGGCCACGAGAAGCAGGACTGCGAAAGCCGCGCCGCTCGGCGGTGGCTGGCGGCCCATGGCACCCAATACCAACGCTTCGATCCGGTCTATCTGGGCGACGACCTGTTCTCCCGCCAACCGATCTGCGAGGCGGTGCTGGCCGCGGGCGGGCATTTCCTGTTCGTCTGCAAACCTGACTCGCACAAGACGATCGAGGATTTCCGCGCCGGTATCCAGCCCGAAACGCTGACCGAGCAGGTCCGGTGCGGCAAGAAACGGACAACCTACCGCTACCGCTGGTTGAACGGGGTGCCGTTGCGCGGCGATGAAAAATCCATCGAGGTCAACTGGTTCGGCGTCGAGATATGCGACGATAAGGGTGTGGTGACGTATCGCAACAGCTTTATCTCCGACCTGCCGGTCGATCGCGGCAATGTCGCCGCCATGGTCGCGGCCGGACGGGCCCGCTGGAAGATCGAGAACGAGGCCTTCAATGTCCTGAAAACCAAGGGTTACAATCTGGAGCACAATTTCGGGCATGGCACGCAGCATCTGTCCAGCGTGCTCGCGACCCTCAATCTGCTGGCCTTCGCCTGTCATGCGGTTTGCGATATCGCGGACAAAGGCTGGAAGGCGGCGCGGCGTGAACTGGTCGTCAGGCAGGGGTTCTTTCAGACCCTGGTCGCACTGACCGCCTATCTTCTATTCCCCTCATGGCACCAGTTGTTGCAGACAATGGCCTTCGCACGGCCACCGCCGCAGCCGCCGTAGACGGCAAAAGAGCCGGATCGGGAAGGGAGCGATGCGTCGGCTCATATTTAGAACTGCTGATACAGCAGCGCGACTTTGGCGTTGGGCTTTTCCTTCAGGATATACTTACCGTAGATTTGCGCTTCCGTGCGGTATGACGGCTGCCAGCCGATGGTCCAGGGGCTGGTCTTGTAATCGCCCCATTTGTCGGCGCCGGTTGCCAGAAACAAATGCGGCACCTTTTTCTGGTTCATGTAGCGCACGATGGCGCTGTTGGTGGGGGTGCCCAGCGTGGCGAAGAGGAACGCCACCTGATCTTCCTCCACCAGCCGTCGCGCCTGCTCCATGGTTTTCGGCGGGCTGTAGGTGTCGTCCAGGGAAATGTAAGTGATCTTACGGCCGGCGATGCCGCCTTGCTCGTTGATCATGCCGAAGAACGCGGCTTCCAGCTTGCCCAGCACGCCGTAGGTGGAGCCTGGGCCGCTATAAGGGCTGGTGTTGCCGATCTTAATTTCGGTCGCGGTCACGCCGGGCGTATCCGCCGCGCGTGCGACCCCTGTTCCCAGAACCATGGCAAGCGCGGTCGCTGCCAGCAAACTGCGTCGTATCACTTGGTGCCTCCCTGTTTTTAGTGCGCCAATTATGTGCCGTGGCGGGCCGTTTGGTGCAACACCCTTCTGGGGGTTAGCATTCGCAGCATCATCGGGAGGACCATCATGCACTGCTTGACCCGCCGCCACGCCGTCGCCGGGCTTTCCAGTCTCGGCCTGATCGCTCCGGCGCGCGCCGCGACCGAAGACGCAGTCACCTGGTACATCTCCCAGGTGGATGCCGAGCAGGCCGAGGCGATGGGCAAAGCGTTCACCGCCGCGCACCCCGGGATCAAGGTCGAAGTCGTGCGGGTCACCGGGCAGGTGGCATTCCAGCGGTTGCAGATGGATATCAAGAACAAGACGCCGCATTGCGACGTGTTCAGCGCCTCCGACATTTCCCATGCGGCTATTTTGAAGGATCGGGGGCAGCTGATGCGCTACGCTCCGGCGAACGCGGCCGGGCTGGCGCCGACATACCGAGCGGTGTCGGACGGCGAGTATTACACCGTCAACAACGCCGCGCGGTTCGTGCTGATCCGGCGCAAGGACAAAGTGCCCGATGCGGTGGCGCCCAAGACCTGGACCGATTTGCTCGACCCAAGCTGGAAGGGCCAGATCGCGACGGCGCATCCGGCGTTCAGCGGCGGCATGGGCACCTGGGTGCTGGCGATTACCAAGACCTACGGCTGGGCCTATTTCGAGAAGCTCGCGGCCAACAACCCCCGCATCGGCCGCTCCGCCGTCGATCCGGTGACGCTGCTGACGGCGGGCGAGTGCCTGGTGTCCCCCACCTACGGCCCCGCTGCCTATCACGGCATCGACAAGGGCAGCCCGATCGTCGTGGATCAGGCAGCGGACGGGGTGGTGGTGGTCGTCTTCCCCTCTGCCATCCCCGCCGGGGCACCGCATCCCGAGGCGGCGAAGCTGTTCATGGAATGGTTGCTGAGCGAACCGGTGTCCCGCCAGATCTCGGCCGATGGCAGCGATCCGATCAGGACCGGCGTGGCGCCCCGGCCGGGCGTGCCGCCGCTGGATGCAGGGAAGGTGATCCAGTTATCGGTCGAGGAAATCCGGAAAGGTGTGCCGGAGATTATCGAGAAGTGGCGGGATACGTTTGGGAGTTGAAAGGGGTCAAGGCCGCTATCGCAGTGGCGGACGACATCCAGCCAGTCAGGTCTGTCCGGCGGCGTGGGCCCGGACCGCGTCGCCGAGGCTTCCGTAGGTCGCGAGGTACTGCTCATGCACCTCGCATGCTTGAGCGATCTCGGCCTCGAACCGGTCCCGGGCGATGCGAGCCAACGCTTCCGTCATCGCCTGCTCGGCGACAGCGGGCAGAGTCAGTCCTTCTTGCCGGGCACGTGCTACGAGGTCGCTGTTGAGAGTCACATTAACCGGTCGCTTGGTCGCGGCAGTCATGCCGCATAGCCTTTCCGCACTTCGTGCGCGGAAAATCGTGTCTAACCCATCTTATTCATCGCGTTTCGGGGTCATGAGACGGCACCATAATATTTAACCATACGCAACATAATGGACGCGCCTCCGCCGTGCTGGCTGGACCGCGTTTCAGACCGTATCTGGCAGGCGCAAGGGGTGGAT
>CAIYDT010000162.1 GCA_903924985.1 uncultured Acetobacteraceae bacterium | reverse complement strand
GTTCTTCTTGCGTGGGCAGGCGGGACGCATCGGGATGGCCGGGGTCCAGCAGCGCGGGATCGGGACGGCTTGGGCGGAGGGGCGCGGCGCGCGGCTGGCGGGCCGGTCCGGCCGGAGGACGGTGGTGGGGTTGCAGTGCGACGCGCGGCGGCCAGGCGAACCGCAGGTTGCAGCCCCTGGCGGCGCGGGCGAACAGATAATGTTGCAGAGCGAGCGCTCGGAGCATGCCGCGCTGCATCCGCTGCAGGATGGTGGGGAGTTCGCCGGTGCCGAAGACGGCGGCGGCGGTGGCGAATTCCGGGGCGGCCGCGCGGGTGGCGGCGGTCGCGGCGAAGTGGCGGGCGTGGGCGATGAGGGTGGCGAGGACATTAAGAACAGCCCCGATGCGCCCTGGGATGGGGCGGGGTTTTGCGGGGGCCGGGGTGGTTGGGGCTGCTCGGGTCATCGGGACGGTGGTAGCGGGTTTGCGCGAACAAAGCAAGAATTTTATGATTAATTTCTCAGTACATGGGTATGCAGGGCGGGATTGGACAGGGATATAAAGACCGATCCGCCGCGGGCGGACCTGGGATACCGCATTCTTCCGGTTCACAACGGCTGAAGTGCGATCCCTAATGTCGTCGCGCAGGCGGTCATGCCGCGATCGAAGGTGGCGATCGGTGCGCCGAGCCGGCGCGCGATAGCAAGATTGATGGCGTCCGGGGCGCGGATGTTGAGATCAAGCCGGCGGATGAAGCCCTCGGCGGTCTGGACGTCGATACCGGTGACGTGGGCGAGGTCGGCGCAGGAAGCGGCCCAGGCGTCGAATTCGGCGAATATCTCGCGGGCGCCATCCAAATGCAGGCTGTTCATCCGGGTCAGCCGGGCGATCACGGACGCGAACTCCGTGCTGACGAAGTCGCTGACGACCGGGGTGAAACCCGGGGTTTCGGCCAGGGCCTGTGCCCGAGCCGCGAAACCGCCATGGGCGACGAACAACCCGACCAGAACGCTGGTATCGAGAGTGACGGTCAATGCCAGTCGTCATCGCGCAACCGCGCGGCCAGCGCGACTGGATCGGCGCCGGCCTGGAGCCTGGCCCGCTTACGGGCCAGCGAGGGGAGGGCGGCCGGACGTATGGGTTTGATCTCGACCGGTTGGCGGCCGGCCTGGGCGATCACGACGGCCTCCGCGTTGAGTGCGCGGTCGATCGGACTGGCAAGCTGGGTCTCCGCCTCGGCGATGGTAAAGGTGATCATGGCCTTGAGTATGGCTGGCAGTCGGATGGACTGTCCAATGGTTTGGGTTGAGCGGGCTGGCAAGAGCGGTGACGGGCGGCGGCGTTATGGCGACCGGAGGTGGAGTGGGTCGTTGCGCTGTTCGTGGACAGGCGCCACCGGGGGTTATGCGGTCGATGAGGTGCGGCTTTATGGTTCCCGCGCGCGGGGACTTCCGGCGGACGGCGATGTCGATCTGGCTGTCGTACTGCTCGGCTTTTCCATCTAGGTGCCGCGGCGGGGAAACAGATATCGGGCGATAATAACCGCGATGGTGCCGATCTGCACCGTGGTCGCGCCCAACAGCGTCATGATGACCTTCTCGGTGATGATTCGCTGGTCTGGGGTAATCACATGATTCCCCATATTGGACTGGTCGAGATAGACCAGCCCGGCAAACACAAACAGCGTCACGACGTTTCCGCCGACGAACGTCCAGACGATGCGGTTACCGATCCGTTTGCGAAGGTCGGCGTCTTGCAGAGCGATCTGATCCTCGACGGACAGCGCTTCCCGATCCGCGACCTCATTGAGATTTATCACCTCGGCTCTGGCCGAAAGCTGCCCTATCCCGGCAAGTGGCGCCAGGGCGTTCTGGTCAACCGGCAAGGGAAACCTTCACGGGCGGTTTGTCCTTACCTGACGTGATGGTAATCGTATGATCCGAATCGGCGTGCTGACTGGCCACGTTTGCCAGAGCCAGTGCTTTACGGATGACAGCAGCGTTGGTCCTGACGCCGAAAGTTTCGCGCAACTGCGCGATCAGAGCGAGGGTTCGATCGTCCACTTCGAAACTGGTAACGGCCACCGCGAAACCCTCCTGCCAAAAATCACATAGAAACTATATAATTCTTATGCGTTCGGTTGCAAGTGAGGAGACCCAAGAGCCGCGCCATTCCGCGAATCAGGACTTTCGGAAACTCAGCCTCCCAACCGAGAAATTGTCGCGACGGCGACGTTGTAGCTCTTCGCCAATTCCTTGAGCGTCGCCCCCTCGGCACGGCGCAGACGCGCCTCCGTCTGCTGTGCGGGGTTCAGCTTGGGAAGCCGTCCCATGTGCTGGCCGCGTGCGTTGGCACGGCTGCGCCCCTCCGACGTGCGCGTTCGGATGAGGTCACGTTCCACATCAGCCAGTCCGCCAAGGACAGCGATCATCAACCGCCCGGTGCTGGTGCCCGTGTCGGCCCACGGTTCGGCCAGTGACCGGAATTGTCCGCCCGCGTCCACGATCTGCTTCACGATGGCGAACAGGTCGAAGGTCGAGCGGGCCAGACGGCCGATCCTCGTCACTGTCAACAAATCGCCGGAGGCGATGGCTTTCAGCAATCGTAGCAACTCACGTCGATCAGCCCGTGCGCCGCTTGCCTTCTCGCGGTAGATTTCGGTGCATCCGTCGGCTTTTAGCTGCTCAAGCTGGGCGTCGAGTGTCTGTCCGTAGGTACTGACACGGGCGTAGCCAAGGCGGCGGGATGTTGATGGTATTTCGGTCATATCTTATGATAAGCGTAACCCATTGAAATCACAAAGGCCAGAAAAATTATTGAAAGTCCTGATTTATGCGTTCGTCCCGAATGGAAAGTAGACTGTTGACGGGAATCGCCTCTGATGGAGATGATTTCAGGCCGATGCTTTACCCCTCCAGGCTCTAGCCCATCTTATTCACCGCATAGCAGGGATTCAGAAACGGGCATGGTACAACCATCTGGAATCGCTTAGAGATTGGGTGCTGACGCCACTCTCCAGCCCCGGACAGAATCTGCCATGCCCGCCG
>CAIYDT010000161.1 GCA_903924985.1 uncultured Acetobacteraceae bacterium | reverse complement strand
CCATTAAGCACATGGCGCACAACCTGCTTCGAAGGCCGGCCGGCAAGGATTCATTCCGGCTACGCCGCAAGACCGCCGGATGGGACGATGCGTTCCTCGCGAGCCTCGTCACGGCATGATTTTTTCACCCGATTCGCCTGGTGTCCACGATTGGCGATGACAGAGGCGCCGATTTGGGGCGTAATCGCACGTGAAAGGTGCATCGCCATGTTTCACGCCAGTCGGGACGTGGCAGGCTTTGGGCGTCGCGGTAGGGGATGGACTCGTCCTGGCCTTCGGGCAACGGGTGCCGGATTGTTAAGAATATTCCGATTGCCGTATCGCATAATTTTGGATGGGGGGATTAAATCCGCCGGATCAACACGATACGGTTCGTATTCGTCCCCTTCGCGTTATTCCCCACCCCCCAGCAATTCGCCGTCTTGGTGAATTCCTGCTGGTTTACCATCACACCCAGCACCTCGAACGGCAATCCATCTGTTACCGCAACAACATTCCGCTCCAGCAGCACCTTCCCGCCGCGCACCTCCCCAACCTCGAACCCGATGAATCCCCCCGGCCGCACGACGCGGGCGAATTCGACGAACGACTCCCGAACGAAACGTTCCCAGGCCGGGATGCCTCCATGCCGAGCGATCTTCACGGAACCGGGATCGATCCCGGCAAACCAGCAGCGGAGCCAGTTGTCGCCTTCGTAATCCACGATATCCAGAAATGGTGGGGACGTAACCAGCAGGTCTACCGCCGCATCCTGCAACGAAGGCGTTGACGCAGCCGCCCCGGTCATCAGCAGCGCCGGCGGATGTGGTGGTGGCATCCCGTCCGCTAGCAGGCTTTTGGTTTTCTTCAGAATGATCGCGGTTACATCGCGTGGCGGAGGAACCTGATCGCGTGCCGCATTGATCTTCCGTTGCGAAACAACCGAAGCGGCCTGATTGGGCGGCAGTGTATAAACCGAGAAAAAACCCGGCGAGTGCCCGGTCAACCGATTGATCGCCACCATCCTGATCCAGGAATCCGCCGCGTCCAGCGTCCCGGCTGCCGCACGCTCCAGCAACCGCACCCGCAGCCCGCGTAACCGCCGTAGCGTGTCGGGGTGGTAGAAGACGTCCAGTTCCGGCTCATCGGAACAAGGCACATCCAGCGTCGGAATGGATTCCAGTCGGTCCCGCAACGCCTCCAGCCCGGGAGGCGCCAAGCGGGGCGCCACCAGCATCGCCGTCAGGGGGTTGATGTCGTTCGCCATCGGCCGCCGGCCCATCAGCGCGGCCTGGATGGCCGTGGTGCCTCGGCCGGAGAACGGGTCGTAGACCGCGTCGCCCGGTGCACTCAGCCGCTCGATGAAGAATTCCGGCAATTGGGCTTTGAAGCAGGCGCGGTAGCTGACTTCGTGCAGGCTGTGGCTGCGGCGCTGGCCGGATGTCCAGTATTCGTTGACGAAATACCGCAGGCCTTGTTCCTCGAACTCGACCGTCGGCGCACCGAAGCCGGTGAATTGGCGCAGGGTGTCGACAAAATCGCTGGGGCTCCCCATTATTTCTTGTCATGGCCGGGCTTGAACCGACCACCTCCAGAAACGATGGCACCGCTGCACCGTACCGCGGGAGGTGGTCGGGTCAAGCCCGACCATGACGGAATTGGGCGACTAACCCTCATCGCAGGAACGGATTACTCAGCCGCTCCGCCCCGATCGTCGATCCCGGCCCGTGCCCGCAGAGGAAGGAGAAATCGTCCCCCAGCGGCAGCAGCTTGGTCATGACTGCCTCGATCAGCGCCGCGTGGTCCCCGTACGGGAAATCCGTCCGGCCGATGGAGCCCTGAAACAGCACGTCCCCCATCAGGCAAAACCGAGCAGCGTGGTTGACGTAAACCAGGTGCCCGGGGGTGTGGCCGGGGCAGTGCAGGATGTCGAACCGGTGTTCTCCCAAAGTCACGGACTCACCCTCGGAAAGCCATCGGTCGGGCGTCACGTTGCCGGCCTCGAATCCGTAGCCCGCCGCCTGTTCGGCGATCCCATCCAGCAGGAATTTGTCCCGCATATGCGGCCCCTCGACCGGCACCTTCAGCGCCGCCGCCAGAGCCGCCGCGCCGCCCGCGTGGTCCAGATGTCCGTGGGTCAGCAGGATGCGTTCAACGGTTACTTTGCACTGCTCGATGGCCGCCAGAACGCGGTCCACATCCCCGCCGGGGTCCACCACCAACGCGCGCATCGTCGAGTCGTCCCACAGGATGGCACAATTCTGCTGGAACGGCGTGACCGGGACGATCGCACCGCGCAGCATCAATGCAGCCGGGGCGATTTCAGGAAGCTGGCCCGATCCGCCGACCGCATGCTGATCCGCATGGCGTCGCCGTCGCGCTCGATGCGCAAGCGCACCTCCGCCCCGGCGCTGCCGGACGACCAGACGTGGCGCCACAGGCCCACCAGATCGGGGACTTCCTCATCGTTCACGGTCAGGATCTTGTCGCCGGGGTGCAACCCCGCCTGCTCCGCCGGGCCGTTATCGGCGATGCCGCCCACGACGATGGAATTGCCCGACTCCGTCGCATACATGCCCAGCCAGGGACGGGCGGGACGGTTGACGCGGCCATAGGTCAGCAGATCGGACAGGATGGGGGCCAACATGCCGATCGGCACCACCATGTTCATGTCCAACCGGCGGCCGCGTTGGTCGCCCTGTTGCAGGATCAGGGATCCGATACCCATCAGCTTGCCGTCGGTGCCGATCAGCCCGCAGCCGCCCCAGAATGGGTGCGCGGGGGCGACGAACAGCGCGTCGTCCAGCGCGTATTCCCAATAGCCGGCGAATTCCTGCCGGCCGACCAGCCGGGTTTCGACCGCGTGGTGGCGCCCGCCGCCGGCCGCTATGACCGCCTGGTCGCCGATCTTCATGCTATCGGAGTCGCCCAGTTCCAGATGCGGCAGAGACAGCTTGCCCAGCGCCTGCACCAGGCCGAACCCGGTCTCCTGATCCATCGCCAAAGCGTGGCCGGGCACCACCTGGCCGTCGTTGCCGGTGATCCAAATGGTTTCGGCTTCCGTGATCAGGTAGCCGATCGTCGCGATCAGCCCGGTGTCGCGGATTATCACGCCGCTGCCGGCGCGCTCCGTCCCCAGCGTGTTCGCGGTAAACGCGTCGGCGGGGACGTAGGTCTTCAGGCTGACCACGGATTTCAGCGCGCGCTCCAGGTCGAACGAGTAATCGCTCGGGTTGGGGCGCAGGGCGGGGGGGATTTCCCAGTCCTGATTCTTCATGCTCCGGCGTCTCCCCTGGTTGGGGCGGTCTTTGGGGGGCTCATCGCTCATGCCCGCAATATCCGACTTTTTGGCGCCTGGGGCAATCGTGAGGTTTAGCGCCCGCCGCGGCGCTGCTTGTTCGTCTCTAGTTCCGCGGGGGTAAGCTGGAAGCCGGCGACGATTCCGAAAGCCGCCGGAGATTTCGTGGGGGTGGTCGGCAGCACCATGTGGACGGGCTGGCTGGTCAGCGCCACGCGGTCGACGTTGGGCGGGAATTCCACCGGGAACTGTAAGATTTGCTTATCCAGCACATCGCCGCCTTCGGTCACCGCGATGAACAAAGACACGGTGGTCTGGCGGCCCTGCATGGCGGGGCCGCGCAGGAATTCCGCGGCAACGCTGACCGAGGCCTCGACCGGCACTTTCCCTTTCGTGATGAACCGGCATTCGCCGCCCAGCCCGACCACGCGGCCCTGGACCACCATATCGGTCAGGTCCTTGCCGCCATCGGACTTGAAGAGGGTGACGTCCTCCAGCCCGCGCACCAGGCTGGGCCGGGGGCAGGGGGGCGCGAACTCGTCCTTGTCCGGGCCGCAACCGGTTAGCGCCCCAACCACCAGAATTGGCAGCAGCGGCAGGGGCGTCAAACGGGACAGCATGCGCATCGGGGGACTCCGGGGGAAAAGAGGTTACAGGGCCGCCCGCAAATACTGCGGCAACAGGTCGGGCTGCACGCCCAGCGCCTTGGCGGCGCGCAGCGGCCAAGCCGGGTCGGCCAGCAGCGCGCGGGCCAGCAGCACCACGTCGGCGCGCTCGTTCGCCAGGATTTCCGCGGCATGCGTGGGTTCGGTGATCATGCCCACCGCGCCGGTGGCCATGCCGGTCTCCCGCCGAATCGCGTCGGCGAAAGGTACCTGATAGCCGGGATGCAGCGACGGGATCTTCTGATCGTTCGACACCCCGCCCGAGGAGCAGTCGATCAGATCGACCATCCCGGTTTCCTTGATCCGCTTCACCACCGCGATGACGTCGGCCAGCGTCAGACCGTTCGGCATCCAGTCGGTGCAGGACAGCCGCACCCACAGCGGCAGGTCGTCCGGCCATTCGCCGCGCACCGCCTCGATCGTCTGCATCAGGAAGCGCGAGCGGCCGGTCAGGTCCCCGCCATACTGGTCGTTGCGGTGGTTAGAGATCGGCGACAGGAAGGAATGTGCCAGATACCCGTGCGCGGCGTGGATTTCCACGATTTTGAACCCGGCCTCCCGCGCCATTCGGACGCTGGCGGCGAACTGGGCGGAGATGTCCGCGACCTCATTCGCCGAAAGCGGGTGCGGGTCCACCGACCCCGCGATCATCGGAATGGCGCTTGGCGCCACCGGCACCCACCCGCCATCCCGGGGCGAAATGGGCTTGCCGCCATCCCAGGGGCGCTGCGATGAGGCCTTGCGGCCGGCATGCGCGATCTGGATCGCCGGCACCGCGCCGCACTTGGTGATGATGGACGCAACGCGGGTCAACAGCGCCCGATGCTTGTCGTCATACGCGCCGAGGCAACCCGGCGTGATCCGCCCAACGGCGGAAACGTGCGTCGCCTCCACCATCACTATGCCGGCGCCGCCGGCTGCCCGAGCGCCGAGGTGCTGGACATGCCAGTCATCCCCCAGGCCATCGTCGGCGCTGTACTGGCACATCGGCGCCAGCACGATGCGGTTGCGCGCGGTGACGGAGCGGAAGCTGATCGGCTGAAACAGAAGCGGCGTGGCCATGGAGGAGTTGTCCCGGTGCTGGAGAGTGTTGCCGGGCGGGATAGGGGTTTCGGGGGGGAATGACAACGGCGGGGGTGCCATTCCCAAGGCTCACCCCCCAAGGCTCATCCCCCAGGGCTCACCCCGCCAGATCCAGCACCGCGTCCAGCATGACCTGTGCCCCCAGCGCCACCTGTTCCTTCGTCGAGTATTCCTTCGGATTATGCGTGATCCCCCCCACGCTCGGGATAAACAGCATCGCGCTGGGGCAGAGGGGTGCGATCAGCACCGAATCATGACCCGCCGCCGCTGTCATGTCGCGGGTGGAAAGCTGCCGGTTCTCCGCCTTGCGGCGCAACAGGTTGCACAGGTTCTGGTCGAAATGCACTGGCCCGAAGGTCGCGTACGGGTCCACATCGATCCGCACCTGACGCCGCGCCGCGATTTCATCCAGCGCGGTACGTAACGAGGCCTCCATCGCGATGGCATCCGCCGCGCGATCGTGCCGCACATCGCAGTGCAACCGGGTCACGTTCGAGACATTGCCGCGCGCATTGGGGTAATTCTCGATCCACGATGCCGAGGCCCGTCCGCCCGGCTCCGCCGCCAGCGCAATCCGTTCGACGGCCAGAATAACCTCGGCGGCCGCCGCCAAACTATCCCGCCGCCGGTCCATCGTCGTCGGCCCCACATGGCTCGGCTCCCCAGTCACAACCAACTGGAAATAACGGGCATGCATGGTGCCGGTGACGATGCCGATATCGGTGTTGGTGGCCTCCATGACCGGGCCTTGCTCGATATGCGCCTCCAGCCAGCAGGCCCAGCCGCGCGGGGAGGGCGTCAGTCCGCCCGCCTGGCCGGAGGTCTTCAACGCCCCGGCGACGGTGATGCCGGAGTCGTCGGTTATCGCCAGCGCCGCCTCCAGCGCCATGTCCCCGGCATGCACGCGGCTGCCCATCATGGCGGGGCGGAAGCGGCTGCCCTCCTCATTCATCCAGTTCACCAGTTCCAGCGGTGCTCGGGTGCGGTGGCCGGCGTCGTGCAGGGCGCACATGATTTCCAGTCCCGTCAGCACGCCGAAAATCCCGTCGAACCGCCCGCCGGTGGGGACGGTGTCCAGATGGCTGCCGAACGCGACCGCGCCGGCGGTGGGGTCCGAACCCTCCCGCCGCAGGAACATGTTGCCGATGGCGTCCTGCTCGTGGTGCAAATTCAGGTCGTGGCACCAGCGCAGGAACAGCGCGCGCGCTTCGGTGTCCTCGTGCGTGAGGGCCAGGCGGCAACTGCCCCCCTCCGGCGTCGGGCCGATGGCCGCGATGTCGAGGATGGATTGCCAGAGACGGTCGGGATTGACGGTTGGGGTCATGGGACCAAGCCTATGATTGCCGCCGTCGCTTGACCACCCCCGGACCCGGTGGTGAGTTGCCGGTCAATCAACCGCATAACCGAAACGGGAGCGTCCTGAAAATGCCATGGCGAGGTCTGTTTGTTTTGCTGGCCTTGGTGCTCTCGGCACCGGCCTTCGCGCAACACGATGGCGGCATCCTGCGCATCCTGCACCGCGACAGCCCCGGCGACATGTCGATCCATGAGGAAACCAGCAACTCCGTCGTGACCCCCATGATGGGCGTGTTCAACAATTTGGTGCTGCACGATCAGCACGTCGCGCAGAACCGCCCCGACACGATCCGCCCCGAGCTGGCGACGGAATGGGCGTGGAATGAGGCCCGCACCGACCTGACCCTGAAACTGCGGCAAGGGGTGAAGTGGCATGACGGCAAACTTTTCACCGCCGCCGATGTCGTCTGCACCTGGGACCGCATCCGGGGCGTGTCGTCCGACAAATTACGGATCAATCCGCGCGAGGGCTGGTACAAAAATCTGTCCGGTACCGAGGCGAAGGGCGACTTTGAAGTGGTCTTCCACCTGAACCGCCCGCAGCCGTCGTTCTTGTCCTTCCTCGCGGCGGGATACTCGCCGGTGTATCCATGCCATGTAACGGCGGCGCAAATGCGGGTGCACCCGATCGGCACCGGCCCTTATCGTTTCGTTGAATACCATCGGAACGAAGGGATTAAGCTGGCGCGCAACCGCGATTACTGGAAGCCGGGCCTGCCGCATCTGGACGGCATCGAATATACCATCGTGCCCAACCGCTCTACCGCCGAGCTGTCGTTTATCGCAGGCAAATTCGACATGACGTTTCCCTATGAAATGCCGATTCCCATCGTAAAAGACATCCAATCCCAGGCGCCCGCCGCGCGGTGCGAGATCTCCCCCAACAATCTGTCGGTCAACCTGCTGATCAATCGCGCGAACCCGCCGTTCGACCGCCCGGAAATCAGAAAAGCGCTGGCGCTGGCGCTGGACCGGAAATCGTTCATCGACATCATATCGGAAGGAAAAAACGACCGAGGCGGCGCCATGCTACCGCCGCCGGAGGGCGTCTGGGGCCTGCCGCCCGAAATCCTGCGCACGCTGCCCGGCTACGGCGGCAATACCGCTGCCGATACGGAGCAAGCCCGCCACATCATGGAGGGCCTGGGCTACGGCCCGGACAAACGCCTCGCGGTGAAATTAGCCGCCCGCAACGTGCCGCAGCACCGCGATCCCTCGGTGATCCTGATCGATCAGCTCAAGCAAATCTATATCGACGCGGAAATGGAACTGATCGAGACCGCGATCTGGCCGGCACGCCTGACCAAGCGGGATTATACCCTGGCCTTGAACCTGACGGGGTCGGGCGGCGACGATCCTGATATCCAGTTCTATGAGAACTACGTGTGCGGCGCGAGCCGCAACTTCTCCGGCTATTGCAACCCCGAGATCGATGCTCTGGTCGACCGCCAGTCGCAGGAGACCGATTTCCCGAAGCGCCGCCAAATGGTGTGGGACATCGACAAGCGTCTGCAGGAAGATTACGCCCGTCCGATTATCTATCACCCCCGCTCGGGGACGTGTCAGCAGCCCTGGGTGAAGAATTTCACTGTCATGGCGAACGGGATGTACAGCGGCTCGCGGATGGAGGATGTATGGTTGGATTTGCCGGCGGCTGGGCGGCCTTAGCGACCGGCGGCTGTTCGGATGGCGGTCCTCCTGTCGAACACAACGCTGACGGGCTGGGCATCACGACAATGTCAATGCCTTCCCACCCAAACCTTTCCCGCCAGCGGTCCCGCGGTGGCAATGTGAGGAACCCCCGAACAAGGAAGCAGACGAGATGACCATGAAACGCCCCACGCCGTACGCCCGGCCAATGCTAACCCTCGTACTTCTGGCCCTGGCTTCGGTGGCAACTGCCGCGCCCCTCGATCAACCCACGCAGCAACAACTGTTGGGCCTGTTCGACGCCTACAACAAGGCCATCGCCGCCGAAAAGCTCGATGTCGCCATGGGCATGATGTCGAACGCGTTACGCGACAACATCAAGACCGAGACCAAGACGGCCAAGGGCCGGAAGGACACGATGGCGATGATGCGGATGATGACGCCGGACTCGGTGTCGGTTGTCCATACCTTCATCGACAGTGGGGAAACCGAGGCGCGCCTCGTCACCGTGGCCACCAAGACCATGCCGAAGGGCCCCAAAATCCCCGACGCTCCGCCGCCGGGCACCGTCATGCGCAGCGGCCTGACCCTGAATTTCGTCAAGGAAGCCGGCGCCTGGAAGTTCGATCAGCAAATGTTTGGCCAGGATCCGACGGTGGTCACGGGCTGCAAGAATGAAGTCGCCGACCCGCCGGAGGCCTACAAACCCAACAGCAGCGTGTCCTCTGGCGGGCCGGTCGTCCGGGTGGACTTCAAACCCGACTACACCCTGGTCGTTTACAGCGTGGTGGGGGACGCCAACTGTGCGTTCCTGCCGTCCAAGGCGGACCTCGCGAAGAAGGGGGTCGATCCGGCGCAATTGGTTCCCTATGCGATCGTGACCATGGATGGCATCGCGCACCGCACCGATCCGCAGAAAATGCTGGCCGAAAGCGTGGAAATCCAGCCGGAGGAATAGGGCGTCGGGAGGAGCCAAGGGGCCGCCCAGCAATAATCGAACAGCTCTAATATCGTTCAATGTCAAAACGACATCGGGCTTAACCGAGGCATGCCAGACGCGGGGGTAACAGCGTTGGCAAACCAGCCAATGGCTTTCACCGGCCTGTCATCGCCCATCCGGCCGCAATCGTTTTGGTTCGGTGTATATCATCGAATGATCGGCGTGGCGCGGGACCGCGCGCAAGGTTTCTCGCAGAGGCCGCCGAGAAAGATAAAGCCGCTGAGGACACGGCGAGGAGGACCCGCCGCCGAATCGACGGGATCGGTGCGCATCGCGGCGTTGAAGAGGGGCCCGAAGGATGCCGCCGCGCTCCGCGTCCTCCGCGGCTTTATCTTTCTCGGCGGGCTCTGCGAGAAACCCTTGGAGACCGCCGACCCCATCGGCGCCGGACACTGGTGGGCGCGCACGCGGTGTCTCTTCGGGATCCTTCGCCAGGCCTGGCGCCCTTCAAGCGAAACCTTATCGCAGGAGATGCAACGGGCCTCACCGGTTGGGGTACCGGCAGGCATCGCGGCGGCGCAACAGGCTGCGGACCAACAGAATATGCGATAAGAGCCAAGCGAATTATCTGGGGTACCGATATCGCAATATCGTCATGGCGGGCCTACGCCCGCCATGACGTTTAGAGGGCAGAGCGCCGGATGCGGAGCGATTATTGTCTGACACCGTAATGGCCAGGTCAAGCCTTACTATTACGATTACATAATACAATGCCCCCATTTACATCTGCTTGGGCGTGGCCACTACAGCGGTTCCAGCACAGTAAATCGGCGCTACCAGCGAACGGCGCAAGGAGGAGCGGTATGAACACATCGACGTCCGGCAACGACTGGTTCGCGCTCAAGGCCGAAGTATTTGCCCGGTTTTTGGGAACGCCCCTGTTTTTGGGGGGCGCAGACCCGGCAGGCCCTGCGCGACGCGGCGCACGCCGAGGCCGATGCCGAACACAGGGAAGCCCTGGCACTGGCATCCGAGCAACGGCAGGAAGACGCGGCCAGGAGCGCCGACCATCTGCTGGAATTGCTGCGACAGAATACGCAACTGACCGAGTTGACCAAGACGTTGACGGAGCGTGTCGAGGCTTTGACGGTGGAAATGCACGAGCGGTTTTTGCAAAAGGGGGTGCGTCAGGTCGGCGCCGACTTCGCCGCTGCTACCCCTCTCCCCGGCCTTGACCCGCTTCGCGGCTCAAGCCCGTAAGGGGAGAGGGAGGCTTTCAGCTATTCGCCAACTAGCCCGCGTTCGACTTATCCAGCACCGGCTGGAACGCCGCGGTGGCCTTCTTCAGCTCTGTCGCCACGTCGGCGCCGCCCACGATGTTGGTCAGGCCGGTGCCGATGGCGTCACGGAACTCCGTCACCGGCACGATCACCGGCAGACCGGAGCGCGCGATTTTCAGGCTGACGCCGGTCGTGTCGAACCACTCCTGCGGGAAGGCGCTGGTCTTCACGATGTCCTCCCGCGCATAGCACGACAGGCGTGGCGGGGTGCCGGCGCCGGCGCGCAATTGCTCGTTCATCATGGCCTTGCCGGTGATCCACTGGACGAACAGCCAGGCGGCCTTCTTGTTCTTCGCGTTGGCGGGAATGCCGATACCCTCAATGAAGGTCGCGCAATTATGCGCTTTCGGGCCAGCGGGTACGGGGGCGAAGCCGACCTTGTCGGCGATGCGCGACTTCGTCTTGTCCAGCAGCGGCGCGGAGAACCCGATCCCGTCCCACCACATCGCCGCGCGGCCTTGCATAAAGGTCGTCTGGCACTCGTTCCAGTTAAAACCGATGTTACCGGTCGGGCCGCACTCCCTCATGATTTTCTGGTACCATTGCGCCGCCTCGATCGCCGCCGGCGTATCGGTGAGCAGTGTCTTGCCGTCCGGGGTCACGGTTTCCTGGTCCCAGCCCAGAAGGATGTTGTCGAACAGGACGACGTTGGCGTTTTTCAGGCCGCGGCCCACGAACCCCGCGATCTGTTTGGCGGGATCGGTCAGCGCCTTCGCCATCGTGTACATCTCGTCATACGTCTTCGGAGGTGCCTTGAAACCTTTCTCCGCCAACAATTCCTTGTTGTAGAAGACGATGAACAGATCCTGGTTGTTGGGGATCACATTGATCTTGCCATCCGAACCGGTCGCGACCTTCATCGACGGGGCGCTGAAATCGCCCATATCGAAATCGGGGTTCGTCAGGGACTTGTCGGCGATAAAGGGGCGCAGGTCCTCCATCCATTTGGCGGACTCGACCAGGCGCTTTTGGACGTGCATGCCCACATTGACAACGTCGAAGCCGGGGTGGCCGGTCGCCATCTCCATCGCCACTTTGGGGCGCTGCTGCTGCTCGGGGATTTGCTCGAAGCCGGCCTTGATGCCGGTCAGCTCCTCGAATTCCTTGATGTGGTTGCGGACGAGGTCGCCGCGCGGGGAGAGCTGGTAGTTCACCTCGATGGACTGGCCCTTGAACTGCTTCCAGTCGAAGGCGGATTGGGCGTTGGCACGCGCGACGATGGCGGGGGCAGCGAGTATGGCGGTGGATGCCAGAACCTGGCGGCGGCGGATCATGTGTTTGCTCCCTGGTGGATATTGAACACGGTTATAGTCACCCCCCCTTGACGCCGCCAGCGGTCAGACCGGCGACGATTTCCTTTTGCATCAGCAGGGTCAGCAGCAGCACGGGCGCGGTCACGATCAGCGCGGCGGCGGCCAGCGGGCCCCAGCTGATCTGCTCGAAGGTCAGCACATTGTAGACCGCGACCGGCAGCGTGCGGGTGGAGCGCCCGGCCAGGACGACGCCAAAGATAAAATTGTTCCAGGAGAAGATGAACGCCAGGATGGTTGCCACGGTGATGCCCGGTCGAGCCAAAGGCATCGCCACGTACAGGAACGCCTGCCAGATGGTGGCGCCGTCGACCAGCGCGGCTTCCTCCAGTTCGCCCGGCAGCCCCTCGAAGAACCCGATCATGACCCAGACGACGATGGGGACGGTGATGACCAGATGGGTGATGACGAGGGGCACCAGGGTGCCGATCAGGCCCAGCCACTGGAACAGCAGAAAGAGGGGAATCAGGTAGGACAGGCCAGGGGTGACGCGGGCGATCAGGATCAGCGCGGCCGCCTTGGTGGCCTTGGATTTGGCGATGCCGTAGGCGGCTGGGACCCCGAACAGTAAAGCGAGCCCCGTGGCCGAGAACGACACGATCACCGAGTTGATGGTGTAGGTGAGAAAATCGTTCTTCTCGAATACGTCGACGAAGTTTGCCAGCGTCGGAGGGTTGGGAATGAACACAGGCGGCCAGGCGGTGTTATCCAACTCGTTCTTCAACGACAGGGACAGCATCCACAGGAAGAACAGCACCGCGGGGGAGACCAGCAGGATAACCGACACATACAAACCCAGGCGACCGAGGAAGCGGCGCAGCAAATGGCGGTTCATCGGAGATCCTCCCGCTGGCGCAGGCGTAACAGCAGCAGGCTGACCAGCAGGATCAGCACGAAGAACACCACCACCATGGCCGACCCGTAGCCCAGGTCGTAGTAGGCGAAAGCGGTCTGGTACAGCAGGATGTTGATGGTCTCGCTGGCGGAGCCCGGGCCTCCCAGCGTGATCACGTAGATGGTGTCGAAGGTCTTCAGCGCGTCGATGATGCGGATGACGGCGGCCACCATGATGAATGGCCAGACCAGCGGCAGCGTGATGTGGCGGAACATCTGCCACCCGCTGGCGC
Source organism: uncultured Acetobacteraceae bacterium (assembly GCA_903924985.1). Classification (GTDB taxonomy): domain Bacteria; phylum Pseudomonadota; class Alphaproteobacteria; order Acetobacterales; family Acetobacteraceae; genus Rhodopila. The sequence continues at coordinate 5,620 of CAIYDT010000161.1, read as the reverse complement.
CATCCAGGATCGCGGCCTCGTATGGGTCGGAGGGCAAAGACGCAATGCCGCCCAGCACAATGAGCATGACCAACGGCGTCCACTGCCAGGTCTCCACCATCACCAGCGTCGGGATCACGGTTGCACCGTCATACACCCAGGCGGAGGGCGGAAGACCCACGCTGGTCAGGATGTAGTTCAGCACGCCGAGCTGCGGATGGAACATCATCGTCCACACCAGGGAGATCGCCACGGGGGTCGCCATCATCGGCAGCACGAACAGCGTGCGGGCGAGGCCCCGGCCCTTGAACTTGGACGAAAAGCAGACCGCGGCCCAAACCCCCAGCAGCAGCGGGGCGATGACCGAGGCGGCGGTGAACACCAGCGTGCGCCAGACCGAATTCAAAAACCGCTCATCGGTCAGCATCTTGGCGTAGTTGGCCATGCCGACGAAGGGCGTGTCCCCGGTGACCTTCCAGTCATGGACGGACATGAACAGGGTGAAGATCCAGGGGAACAGGATCACCAGCAGCACGATCACGGCTGCCGGCGCGGCGAACATCCAGTAGCGTCGGCCGTAGGCACGTGGCCCGGATGCGATGACGCCAGAGGTGGGGACGGTGGTAGCGCTCATGATTCGGCCCGGTTGTTCGCGGGCCTTATAGGAGCCGTGAAGCTTTTGCGGTCAAGGCCCGCCGGACGGCCTCGGGTTCTTTCGCGATCACCGCCAGCAGGATGCGGGCGCAGCGATCCGGACGGCGGCGCTTCTGCTCCCAGGCCTGGACCACACCGAGGTCGAGGCCGAATGATTCGGCGAACGCGGTCTGCGAGAGTTCGAGGCGGGCGCGGATTGCGGCGACTTCCACCTCGTCGGGGACGGCGATTTCGTACTCGGTGAGCTTGATCTCGCCGCGGAGATGCGCCGCGACCCGCTCTGTTTCGGACAGCAACCGCTTAACGGCTTGTTCGTAGGTCCACGATGCAACGACGCGCATGCGTCGGCTCTCACTATACGACATTGTACGATAGCATCAAACCTCCAGCCGGAACGCGTCTGCGATGCGCCGTACGCGTCCCTGCCCATCCACAATCAGCACATCGAACCGCACACCCTCCGCGCCCCAGTCGGGATGCTCGGTCAGCACGATGTCGCAGGCGGCGATGAGCCGAGCCTGCTGGCGGGGGGTTAACGCCACGGCGGCTTCGAGCAGGGTGGGGCGGGACTTGACCTCGACGATCGCCAGCAGGCCGTCCTTCTCGGCCACGATGTCGATTTCGCCGGCCTTGGTCCGCAGGCGCTGCGCCAGGATCGCCCAGCCGTCGCGTTCCAGCGCGGCTTTGGCGGCGGCTTCGGCTCCCATGCCGCGGGCGTGGGCTGTTTGTCCTCGGATGCGGCGGGCGTTTGTCATCGGGGGAGGATGACAGGCCGGGGTTAACGAAGGGTTAACGCCGCGCCCCTTCCGCACCGCACAAACCCCCGGTTCCCCCGCGCCGGCCCAGCGTGCTACAGGGGCCGGCTTTCCATCATCCCCGACAGGACTCCATGACCGATCTCCAGCGCTTCTTCTCCGCCCCGCTGGCGGAGACCGATCCCGAACTTGCCGCCGCGCTCGGCCATGAGCTGCACCGCCAGCAAGACGGAATCGAGCTGATCGCCTCGGAGAACGTGGTTTCCGCCGCCGTGCTGGAAGCGCAAGGCTCCGTCCTGACGAACAAGTACGCCGAGGGCTACCCCGGCCGCCGCTACTATGGCGGCTGCGTCTACGTGGACGTGGCGGAGAACCTGGCGATCGACCGAGCCAAGAAGCTGTTTTCCTGTGAGTTCGCCAATGTGCAGCCGCACTCCGGCGCGCAGGCCAACCAGGCGGTGTTCCTGGCGCTGTGCCAGCCGGGCGACACGGTGCTGGGTATGAGCCTCGCGGCCGGCGGGCATCTGACCCACGGCGCCGCGCCCAACCTGTCGGGCAAATGGTTCCATGCCGTGCAGTACGGGGTGCGCAAGGAAGACGGCATCCTGGATTATGAGGAGCTGGAACGCCTCGCCCGCGAGCACAAACCCAAGCTGATCATCGCCGGCGGCTCCGCCTACCCGCGCTTCATTGATTTTCCGCGCATCCGCAAGGTCGCGGACGAGGTGGGCGCGTATTTCATGGTGGACATGGCGCACTTCGCCGGGCTGGTCGCGGCCGGTCTGTTCCCCTCGCCGCTGCCGCACGCGCATGTGGTCACGACCACGACGCACAAAACCCTGCGCGGGCCGCGTGGGGGCATGATCCTGTCGATGGACGCCGAGCTGGGGAAGAAGATCAACTCGGCGGTGTTCCCGGGGCTGCAAGGCGGGCCGCTGATGCACGTCATCGCGGGCAAAGCAGCGGCGTTCCTCGAGGCGTTGCAGCCGGAGTTCAAGGTCTACCAGAATGCCGTCCAGGAAAATGCTCGGGTTTTGGCCGAAACACTGAAGGGGCGGGGGCTGGACATCGTCTCCGGCGGCACCGATTGCCATCTGATGCTGGTGGACCTGCGCCCCAAGAACGTTACCGGCAAGGCGGCCGAGGGCACGCTGGAACGCGCCCACATGACCGCCAACAAGAACGCCATCCCCTACGATCCGGAGAAGCCGACCATCACTTCCGGCATCCGGCTTGGGTCTCCGGCAGCGACGTCGCGCGGGTTCGGCGTCGAAGAGTTCCGCCAGATCGGGATGATGATCAATGAGGTGCTGGAGGGTCTCGGCCGCTCCAACGATGGGTCCAACACGGCGGTGGAGCTTGCGGTCGGCGCCCAGGTGAAGGAACTTTGCGCCCGCTTCCCGATGTATCCCAACCGGTAACCTGTCATGCGCTGCCCGTTCTGCGGTTCCGAAGACACTCAGGTCAAGGACAGCCGTCCCTCCGAGGACAACGGCGCCATCCGCCGCCGCCGCTTCTGCGCCAATTGCGGCCAGCGCTTCACGACGGTGGAGCGGGTGCAGCTGCGCGAGCTGACGGTGGTCAAAACCGACGGCCGCCGGGTGCCGTTCGACCGCGACAAGCTGGCGCGTTCCATCCGCATCTCCCTGCGCAAGCGCCCGATCCAGGAGGAGCGGATCGAGCGGATCGTCAACTCCATCGTGCGCCAGTTGGAGGCGTCGGGCGAAAGCGATGTCCCCAGCAAGCAAATCGGGGAGCTGGTGATGGATACGCTGAAGGAGCTGGACAAGGTGGCGTATGTCCGGTTCGCCAGCGTTTACCGCAACTTCCGCGAGGCGAAGGATTTCGAGGATTTCGTGGGGACGTTGGCTGACGGGGTGGAGTAGGGCGGACGGAGATGTGTCGGCGCGACCCTTGCCAGGCCGGATCTTAATTCTGGTTTTGCATGTCGGTTTCGCCACCGCGTTGGTGCAACACCCCCGTGCGGCCCTGGCCGGATTGGGTTTGAACGGCGACGTTGCCGCTGCCCGTTTGCGTCACCGTTTGCCGGTTGCCGGCGCCACTCCGCGGATTATCGTGGCTTCCCGGGCCAGCAGGGCCATGGTCATCCACGGTTTCATTGTGTGATTCAGATGCAAAAACGATACGTTCCGCGTGTCATCAGACTGATATCGACCTGGCACTCTGCCGACGATATCGCGTCCGCGCCGCCGCCGGTGTGCGGGTCGAATGCCGTCGATTGAGTCTGCCAGTTCCCGTCCACCAATGGATTGAATACGTCGCTGGGATCGAGGCCCCAAAACGGGTAGAGCATTTGTATCTGGAAAACCGGTACGCCCACCTCGACAAGCGTCGGGGCTTTCTGGGCGACGAATGTCAGCTCCCCCATAGTCCAGGTGTCGCGCGGCTCGCGCGAGATTTGCAGGAACGAATAGGCGATATTTGGATCGATACGGCGGTCGGCCAGGATAGCGAGAATCGGCTGCCCCCTGCAATGCCAACACTTTCACATGTCCTGAATTGCGCCCTCGCCGTCCGCGATCTTAAGCAGTGCGCGGTATTTTATAATTGAGACGTGATGATGCCCCGTCGTTTCAATCACTTTCTTGTCTCGTAGCACCGTGAAGGATCGGCTGACCGTTTCTATTTTCATGCCGAGGTAGTCGGCTATGTCGCCGCGACTCATGGGGAGTTGGAACCGGGACTGGACTGTCTGACCGCTCGCGCCTTGGCGGCTCCACATCACCAGGAACGACGCCACTTTTTCTAACGCTGATTTTTGGCCGAGCAACAACATCTGGTCCTGCGCGACCAGCAGCTCATTGGATACGATCGCGAGCAGATGACGCTCTATCTGCGGGAATTCGCCCATGAGCGCCCTCAGCCATGGGCGCGAAAAACGGCAATAGGTTACTCTATCGATGGCCTCAGCGCTAAACGCGTAGTACTCGGATACGGCGAGGCCCAGAAACTGGCCGTGGCCGACGAAGCCCGTAATCTGGCGTCTTCCATTAGGCATCGTCTTATATAGCTTCGCGGTACCGCTGCTCACGTTAAAGAACGATTCCGCGGCGTCCCCCTGTGTGATGAGGTCGTGGCCGGGCATCGCTATGCCGTGCATCACCGTACCGGAAAGATGAGCCAATTGGTGTTCCGGTATGGCATTGCAAAGGCTCGTTTTGCGTACTCGGCACTGTAAACATGCCTGAGGCGTGCTCTGGAGTTCAATGACGAGCGGGTACCCGGGCTGTGGGCCCTCGACGCGGCCATTGATGAAGGGTACGAACATTCACCGACCCTCCGTTCCGCGGGGCCCGGGGCCGATGAAACATGCGGTCGTCACGCGACCGCGGGACGCCTGACATGAGCATATCCGGGACATAACATCATGTCCGCGCTCCGATGTGGCGGACAGATAAACTGGCGCAGTCACAATGGCGTCCTATCCCTGTTCGAGATGACTTACTGGCCTTCGGAATTCCCCAAATGAACGTCGGAACGCTGAAGACTGGCGTCGTATGCCGTCCATCTTCAAGTTTCTTCGAGATAGGCTTATGCCGTGGTTGCCATGGGCGGTAACGTTATATTAACGGGGAAAACTTGGCTGCGGGGAATACCATGGTAAGTACGTCCGGGAATTCCCGATATAATGCCATGAATTCCAGGCATCATATATTGACGAGTGTCCTGGGATTACTCTTTAATCGGCTGATGCAACTGATCTTATCAGGTATGTTCGATCTTCTCTTCAAGGTAGTCCGTTTTAAGATCGCCGCATCCATCGCGTGCCGGATCGGCGTGACCCTCTCTGCATACGTTGCCGTGTGGGTTGGGCGGTAGCAGAAAGGCGACGGATGCCCCAACATGGCCGAAGTCGGGCCGCGCCGGTTGTAATCAAGATAATGATACTACTCATTCGCGTTACGCGAGATCATACGTTGTCCAGCCAGCCCTTGCCGAGCGCGTAGCGGATGACGTCGACGCGGCTCTTGAAGCCCAATTTTTCCGTCGCCCGTGCTTTATAGCTCTCCACCTTCTTGACCCCGATCGCCAGTTCGCGGGCGATCACCTTGTTGCTATGGCCCATGGCAGTCATGCGCAGCACGTCTTCCTCGCGCTCGCTCAGGTCCGCCGTCTGCGCCGACGCAGTGTCGTGGGCACGCCGCATCGTGGTGTCGACGATCTGACCGGCGATCGCGGGATCGAGATACACGCCTCCATCGGCGACGGTG
>CAIYDT010000160.1 GCA_903924985.1 uncultured Acetobacteraceae bacterium | reverse complement strand
TCCCACGCCGCGGCGGCGCGGCCGGGGTCAAGGATCACCAAAGGTGACCGGCGCGCGCGCCGGCGCGAAGCGTCCTTGAGGCCGGACGGGACGGCGCGGCATGCTCTAACGGCCGAGGGCGTTGACACAGGGTGTCTCATGCGTCTTCTTCGTTATTGAGACGCATCAGGCACTCCAATCGTGCAGAAATGCTTCGAGAACCGACAGAAACCCGGCGGGGTTATCAGCATGCACCCAATGCCCCGCACCTTTTACGCTGACAAAACGTGCTTTGGGAAACAGTGTTCGGATCGCCGGCCGGTGTTCGGGCAGGACGTAATCCGAATTGGTGCCGGTGACAAATAATGTCGGCCCTGAGTAGGGAGGCAACCCGGGATCCTCCCACCCCTCCAGGTCGGGGATCGAGGCAGCGATTTCGTCCAGGCCGATGCGCCAGGACGGGTTGGGGCCCAAATCGAGGTTGGATACCAGGAAGGCTCGGACGTTGGGGTCGGGCGATGCCTCAGCCAGCCAGGCGATGGCTTGCATACGTGTTAAGACCGGACTCAACGGCATCGATCTCATCGCGGCGGCAACCTCCGCGTTGCCGTGGTGATAGACCACTGGCGCGATGTCGGAGACCAGCAGCCGCCCCACCGCGTCGGGCTGGGTCAGCGCCGCTACCATGGCCGCCTTGCCGCCCATGGAGTGGCCGATCACAGCGGCCGGCAGGGCATCGAGCTGTATCAGCGTCTCCAGCACGTCCGCCGCCAGATCGGCGTAGCGCATCCCCGGGGCGTGCGGGCTGGCGCCGTGGTTGCGCATGTCCAGCGCGATCGTGCGGAAGTGCGGCGCCAGCGCCCGCTGCATGGTGCCCCAGTTGCGCGCGGCGCCGAACAGTCCGTGCAGCAGCACGACCGGGGGGCCTTCGCCGGCTTGGATGGCGTTCAGGATCATGGGGACAACACCGGCCGCTTATCCCGTCATCCTCGGGCTTGACCCGAGGATGACGGGTTTTGAGTGCCCGAGGATGACGGTAGGAATGAGCCGGCCATGTTCACCCCAACGTCAGCATGATCTTGCCGATATGAGCGCTGGACTCCATCAGTCGGTGGGCCTCCGCCGCCTGGGCGAGGGGGAAGGTGGCGTGGATCACCGGGGGGCAGCGGCCGGCGTTCAGCACTGGCCACACCCTGGCGCGCAGGTCCGCGGCGATGGCGGCTTTCTGGGCGGTGGTGCGGGGGCGCATGGTCGAGCCGGTGATGGTCAGGCGCTTGGTCATGATCTGCAGGAAGTCGAACTTCTCCGCCACCGATCCGCCGAGGAAGGCGATCAGGACAAGGCGCCCGTCCATGCCCAGCGACCTGATGTCGCGCTGTATATAGGGGCCGCCGACCATGTCCAGGATGACGTCCACGCCCTTCCCGCCGGTCAGCGTGCGGATTTCGGCGGCGAAATCCTTGTCGCGGTAGTTGATCGCGGCGTCGGCGCCGAGGCGCACGCAGGCGGCGCATTTGTCGTCCGATCCGGCGGTGGCATAGACGGTGGCGCCGAATTCATGCGCCAACTGGATGGCGGTGACGCCGATGCCACTGGTGCCGCCGTGGACCAGGAATTTCTCTCCCGCGGCCAGCCGCCCCATCTGGAAGACGTTGGCCCAGACGGTAAAGCTGGTCTCAGGCAGGGCGGCGGCGTTCACCGCGTCGTAGCCGGTGGGCCAGGGGAGGCACTGGTCGGTGGGGGCAGTGCAGAATTCCGCATAGCCGCCGCCGTTGGTCAGGGCGCAGACCTTGTCGCCGATCTTGAAACCCGAGGCGTTGGGGCCGATTGCCGCGACCTCCCCGGATACTTCCAGGCCCAGCAGCGGGCTGGCGCCGGGCGGCGGCGGGTAGGACCCCTGGCGTTGCGCCACGTCCGGGCGGTTCACGCCGGCGGCCTCGACGCGGATCAGTATTTCGCCGTCCCCCGCCGCGGGCACGGGGCCGGTGGCAAGCTTCAGTACCTCCGGCCCGCCAGCGCCATCGGCCTGGATGTGGGTCATGGTCTGGGGGACGGGCATGGTGCGGCTCCTCTCGCGTTTCGGGCGCTGTCGTGACGCATTCAACGCGCGGCGGCAACGGGGGTTTGTCTGCCGCATCGGTGGGAGGTTACACAGTGAGCCATGTCACACGGACTGCTTTACCCCGACGAACCCGATCCGGTGCGCGTGCTGCGGCCGGACGGGGCCTCAGATATTTTCCTGACCGGCGACCATGCGGGCCGAGCAATCCCTCGCCGGCTGGGGCAATTGGGCGTGCCCGATAGCGAGATGGGGCGGCATATCGCCTGGGACATCGGCATCGCCGGGGTTACGGAGCGCCTGTCAGGCTTGCTGGACGCCACGGCGGTGTTGCAGGCCTATTCCCGGCTGGCGATCGATTGCAACCGGCACCCAAGCTGGGCTTCGGCGATGCCGGTGGTGAGCGAATACACGCGGGTGCCAGGTAATGAGGGGCTGACCGACGCGGATCGTGCGGCGCGTGTGGCGGCCATTTTCACCCCCTACCATGACCGCATTCGCGCACTGCTGGATGCCCGAGCGGGCCGGCGGACGCTGTTCGTTGCCATGCACAGCTTCACCCCGAGCTTTAAAGGGGAGCGGCGGGAGATGCAGGTGGGTGTGCTGTTCCACAAGGACGTGCGTATGGCCAACGTCATGCTGGACCTGCTACGGGCCGAGGGGGACTTGATCGTGGGGGCGAACGAGCCCTACGCCATTACCGACGACAGCGATTATTCTGTGCCCACGCACGCCGAGGGGCGGGGACTGGTGCATGTGGAGATCGAGATCCGGCAGGACCTGATCGCGGACGAGGCGGGTCAGGCGGCTTGGGCGGCGCGGTTCGCCCGTTTGCTGGCGGTGACGAACACAAGGTTGCTGGGAGCCGGAGCGTAACTGTTTCCCATTTGTTAAATTCTGGAGATAGTAACGCTGATGGATGTTCAAAACCCCGGCGCGACCTCCGTCATAAACCGCGCCATCTCGTCCTTGACCTGAGCGTGCGGTTTTAGTCCGACATTGAAATACAAGATAACCTCATCGAACCCGGCATCCCGCACCTTGCCCAGCACCTCGGCGATGCGTGCCGGTGACCCGATCAGAACCGAATTCTCCCCCAAATCCTCCGGCCGCACCGTCTGCAACCGTTTGACTATCCCAATAAAATACCGGTAGCTCGGCGGTGCCGTCGCTGGGTCGCCGGGGAAGGCGGGGATGACGCATTCCTTGTAGTAGCGGATTTGCCGGGCGCGGGCGGCGGCTTCCTGTTCGGGATTGTCGGCGAAATGGATAAAATAGCTGCACATCAGGCGGCCCGGCTTGGTGCCGTATTTGGCGCAGGTGGCTTTGTAGAGGTCGGCGACCTGCTTCAAGCCACCGTAGCTGAGCGCCGCCGCGAAGGGCGCAACGATCAGGCCGCAGCCGAGGCGGGCCGCCAGCTCGATCGAGGGGCTGGAGAACGATGCGACGTAGGCCGGCACCGGCGATTGCAGCGGCCGTGGGGTGATCGCCACGTCATCGAAACTGTAGTGTTTGCCCTTGAACGAAATCGGGCCGGTCGCGTCCCACAGGCGACGGACGATTTCCATACCTTCCTCGAACACCGACTGGTTGTCGTCGAAATCGGCGCCCAGCGGCTCGTATTCCCGCCGGTCGTAACCGCGACCGGCGGCGAAATCGACGCGGCCGCCGCTGAGCAGGTCTAGGCTCGCCCATTGCTCCGCCACCCGAATCGGATGATGCAGCGGGAGCACCGTTACGGCCGGTGCCAGGCGAATGTTTTTCGTGCGGGCCGCGATGTAGGCCAGCGCCAGGTCGGGGCAGGACAAAACGCCGAGGGTGCTGAAATGATGCTCCCCGATCCAGGCGGAGTGCATGCCGATTTCGTCGGCGTAGATCGCCTCGTCGACGATGTCGTTGACGAACTGGTTCGGTGGGCGCGGGTTGTTCCGGTAGGCGTTGTCGCTGAGGGTGAAGTAGCCGAATTTCATGGTTGTTCTCTCACTCCGCGGTCAGCCGGCTGGCCAGATAGTTTTCCATCGATGGGCCCCAAATCGCCGAACCGCCGCGCCCTCCGGCCAGCGCTTGCGGTTGTGGCCCTTCGCAGGCCACGGGTAGGGGCAGGATTAGCAGGATGAGGAGCCGCTTCATTTCCCCATTAGGGATAGCAGACCCCGCAGCAATTGTGTGGGGGACGGGGGGCAGCCCCGGATGACCAGATCGACCGGAATGACCGAAGATACGCCGCCCACCACCGCGTAACTGCCGGCGAACACCCCGGCGTCGGCGCCGCAATGCCCTACCGCGACCACCCATTTCGGGTCTGGTGTGGCGCGCCAGGTGCGCTCAAGCGCCTCCCTCATGTTTTTGGTGACCGGGCCGGTCACCAACAGCACGTCGGCGTGCCGGGGGGAGGCGACGAAGCGCAGGCCGAACCGTTCCAGGTCGTAGAAGGCGTTGTTCAGCGCGTGGATTTCGAGTTCGCAGCCGTTGCAGGATCCGGCGTCGACCTGGCGGATGGACAGGCTGCGGCCGAGGCGTTTGCGCGCGGTTTGGTCGAGGTTGGCGGCGAGCGCGGCGAGTTCCGGGTCAGGCTCCGGACGCAGTTCGGTCAGGGGGGCGCGCAGGCCCTGGAGGAGGGTTTTTAGCATAGGGGCGATGCCAAAACACCGTCACCCTCGGGCTTGACCCGAGGACCGCCGTCAGCACCGGCGTCTGCGGCGGTCCTCGGGTCAAGCCCGAGGATGACGGAATTGCAAGGACTGGCGATGACCATCACAAATCGTGCCCCGAGTAGGAACAGTTGAAGCTCTTATTGCACAGCGGAAAATCCGCGACGATGTTGCCCTCAATGATGGCTTCGAGCAGCGGCCATTGGAACCAGGACGCGTCCCGCAAGTGACACCGATCGATGTGACCTTCGACGATCCGGAGCCAGACCAGCAGGTCGCCTCGGAACGCTTCGACCAGGGCCATGCCTTCGCCGGGACCGGGGAAGGCGTTTTCCAGAGATACCAGCACCGGGCCGGCCGGTAAGCGGGTCAGAAGTTGGTCCAGCAGTTTCAGGCTTTCGCGGATTTCGTGGACGCGGATCCAGGCTCTGGCGTTGACGTCGCCCTCCTGCAGTACCGGCACGGTGAAGTCTAATTCGTCGTAGGGGGCGTAGCCGGGAAGCCGCCGCGCATCGAAATCCCGGCCGGAGGCGCGGCCGACATAGCCTCCGGCGCCGAAGCGGCGGGCGAGGTCGGGCTTCAGGATGCCGGTGGTGACGGTCCGGTCCTGCAAGGACGCTGTTTTGTCGTAGAGCTCCACCAGTGGTTCGAAGGTTTCTCCGAGCGACGGGATCAGGTCCTGCAGCAGGGCGATTTTGGCGTCGTCCAGGTCGGTTGTGACGCCGCCGGGTACGATGCTGTCCATCATCAGGCGGTGGCCGAAGCATGCCAGGGAAGCCCGCAGCACGTGTTCGCGCAGCACGGCGCAATGCGCCAGCATGATGCTGAAGGAGGCGTCGTTGCAGATCGCGCCGAAGTCGCCGAAATGGTTGGCCAGCCGCTCCATCTCCGCCATCACGGCTCGTAGCCACACCGCCCGCGGCGGGGGCTTTATGTCGAGCGCGGCTTCGACGGCGAGCGCGAAGCCCAGGCTGTAAGCGACGGTGCTATCGCCGGAGGTGCGCGCGACGATCCGTTCGGCGCGCGCGATCTGGGTGCCGGCCAGCAGGGCGTCGATGCCTTTGTGGACGTAGCCCAGGCGTTCCTCCAGGCGCACGACCGTTTCGCCCTCGGCGGTGAAGCGGAAATGGCCGGGTTCGATGATGCCGGCGTGGACGGGGCCGACGGGAATCTGGTGCAGGGTTTCCCCAATCACCGGCAGGAAGGGGTAGGACGCGGCGGGAGGGGTTTCGTCGCCCCAGCGGCCGTGATCGAGCCAGGGCCGCGTGTCCTGCAAGCCGTCCGGCACCAGCCCGAACAGGTCGCGCATGGCGCGTTCCAGGCGGATGGCAGGGGCGTGAAAGGCGCCGACCGAGGGGTAGTGCAGATCGGGGCAGTCCAGGCTCAGTACGGCGATCGGCGGGTCCTCGTCCGGCGAGAGCAGCGCCATGTGGACGCGGCCGATGTCGCCCCAGAGGCTCAGCAGGGTCAGAGATCCATCGGTCAGCGCGGCGATGGCGTGGGACCAGACGGTCTCGGTTACCGCGGCGCAGGGCCAGGGGTAATGGCCGCCAATGCGAGCGCTGGCGGAAAGGATGGTCGAAAGAGCGGTCATCCCAGCATCCTCGCGACGTGCTGGAACCAGGCCACCATAGGCGGGGGCAGCCAGATGCCGGCGGTCAGCACCAGCGCCAGATGCGCGAACAGCGGGATGTAGGACGCTTTCACCGGCCCGATCGGACCCTTGACCGGCCCGAAACACACGTCGGTCACCCGCAGCAGCAGCGCGCCGAACGACAGCAGCAGGCCGAACACCAGCAGCCCGGCCAGCAGGGGATCGCGGGCGAAGGTGGAGGACACGACGATGAACTCGCTCATGAACACGCCGAACGGCGGCAGCCCGCCGATGGCGGCAACGCCGGCCACCAGCGTCCAGCCGAGGAGTGGGTGGCTCTCAGTCAATCCACCCATCTCGGCGATGCGCTGCGATCCCTTCACCTGCGAAATATGCCCGACGGTGAAGAAGATCGCCGATTTGGTCAGGCTGTGCATGGTCATCTGCATCAGCCCGGCGAAGTTGCCCAGCGGCCCCGCCATGCCGAAGGCGAAGACGATGATGCCCATGTGCTCAATGGAGGAATAGGCGAAGAAACGTTTGATGTCGCGGCGGCGGTACAGCATGAACCCGGCGAAGATCAGCGACAGCAGGCCGAGGCCCACCATGAGCGGACCCGGCGCGATGGAATGCGGGTTGCCGGCCAGCAGGATCTTGAACCGCAGCAGCGCATACAACGCGACATTCAGCAGCAGGCCCGAGAGCACGGCGGAGATCGGGGTGGGACCCTCGGCATGCGCGTCCGGCAACCAGGCGTGCAGTGGGGCGAGGCCCACCTTGGTGCCGTAGCCCAGCAGCAGGAAGATGAACGCGATGTTCAGCAGCGATGGGTCGAAATCCCGCACGCGGGAGACCAGGGTGGTCCAGACCATGGCGTCCATGCCCTCCCCCACAACGGGGCGGGCGGCGAGGTAGACCAGGATGGTGCCGAACAAAGCGAGCGCGATGCCCACGCTCCCGAGGATAAAATATTTCCAGGCGGCTTCCAGCGCCTCATGCGTGCGGTAGATGCCGACCATCAGCACGGTGGTCAGGGTGGCGAGTTCGACGGCGACCCACATCAGGCCGATGTTATTGGCGGTCAGCGCCAGATTCATGCCGAACAGCATGAGCTGGAACATCGCGTGGTAGAACCGCAAATGCATCGGTGTCAGGCGGCCGATTTCCAGCTCGTGCTCGATGTAGCTGGCGCTGAACACGCTGGTGGTGAAGCCGACGAAGCTGTTGAGCACAATGAACACGACGTTGAGGTCGTCCACGAGCAGCATATGTCCCGCGCCGGGGCGCTCGGCGATCAGCAGCAGCAGCGCGAACATCAGTGAGATCATGCTGGCGATGACATTCACCGTTGCCGACAGGCGATAGCCGGGGATCCACGCCAGGATCGCGGCGGCGATCAGGGGGACGAAGAGCACGCCGGAGACGAGGTCGGGCATCATAACACGACGTCATGGCCGGGCTTGACCCGGCCACCTCCAGAAGGGTTGGCAGGATCGGTGGTCAAGTGCCGCCGCCGGCCTGAAATGGCCGGGTCAAGCCCGGCTATGACATGCTGGTTTGTCACTGCCGGCCTCCGCGGAAGGTGTCCATGACCCCGACGTCGACGGTGTCGAAGCGTTCGCGGATGCGGAACAGGAAGATGCCGACGACGATGAACGCGACCAGGACGGAGAAGGCGACGCTGATTTCCACCACCAGGGGCATGCCCCGAGCACCCGTCGCGGCGAGGATGATGCCGTTCTCCAGCGACAAAAAGCCGACCACCTGGCTGACGGCGTTTCGTCGTGTGACCATCATCAGCAGGCCGATCAGGACCACCGATAGCGCCAGCGCGATATCCTCCCGCGCCACCGGGTCGGCCTGGGCGGTGACGGGGAGCATGACCTCCATCGACAAGGCGACCAGGGCCATACCGGCGAGCATGGTCAGGCCGATGCCGCCGACGGCCTCGATCTCCCGGTGGATGCCCAGGCGGAACACAATTTTGCGCAGCGCCCACGGGATGAGCATGGCTTTGAAGCCCAGCGCGATGGCGGCGGTGATGTATAGATGCGGGGCGTGCTGGATGTGCGCCTGCCACGCCACCGACAGGGCCAGGATCAAAGCGTGCACCGCCAGCACGTTCAGCAGGGCATACAGCCGGTCCTGGTAGAGCATCACGAAGCTCGCCAGCACCAGCGAGCCGGCCAGCATGTGGGCGATGTCGAAGGCGATTCCGTGCATCACATGCCCCTGGAGACAAACAGCAGCAGCACGCCCAGGAGGCCGAGCATGAGGGCACCACCGACGAAGTTGGGGAGGCGGAAGACGCGCATTTTGGCGATGGACATTTCGAAGGTGCCTAACAGCACGCCGCCGATGGCGAGTTTGATCAGATAGCTGATGCCCCCGATCAGGAAGCCGGCCGTCCCCGCGCTACTGTCGGCCAGGCCGGGGGGGAAGAAGATGCAGGCGATCATGGAGATGTAGAGCAGCAGCTTCAGTGCGACGCTCAGCTCGATCATCGCCAGATGGCGGCCGGAGTATTCCAGGACCATCGCCTCATGCACCATGGTCAGTTCCAGATGGGTGGCGGGGTTGTCCACCGGGATGCGGGCGTTTTCGGTCAGCGCCACGATCGTCAGCGCCACCAGGGCCAGGGCCAGGGACACGCGCAGGCCGACCTGGGCGTTCAGCATGTGCTCCGCCACCGTGGAAAGCTGGGTGGAGCCGGCAACCAACGCGACGCAGAACACGATCAGGATCATGGCGGGTTCGGCCAACGAGGAGATCATCATCTCCCGCGACGCGCCGATGCCGCCGAACGCGGTGCCGATGTCCAGCGCCGCCAGGGCCTGGGCGAAGCGGGCGGTGCCCAGCAAAGCGGCGATGACGATCAGGTCGCCGGACCAGGAGAACATGAGACCGGTGGCGAATGTGGGGATCAGCGCCGCCGCTACCCAGGTGGTGGCGAAGATGGTGTAGGGGGCGACGCGGAACAGCCACGACGCGTTCTCGGCCAGGACCACGTCCTTGGTCATCAGACGGCGGAGGTCGCGATAGGGCTGCAGCAGCGGGGGCCCCCTGCGGCGTTGCAGGCGGGCTTTCACCTTGCGCACCAGCCCGGTCAGCAGCGGGGCCAGCGCCAGCACCAGCAGCATTTGGACGGCCTGCACCAGGAGGGATGCGATCATTGCCATAGTGCGAGCGCCGCCAGCAGCACGATCAACGCCACGAACACGAAGCCAAGATATCTCCGGATCGTCAGGAATTGCAGCACGTTCATCTTGTTCGCGATGAGCGCCACCAGCCCCCCAATCGGGGCGTAGATCCCGTCCCAGATGTAGTCGGAGCGGTGTCCGGTCAGGCTCGCGGCCCGTATGTCTCCGGGTGCCGGCATGTCCACCTCATCCCGAGCATGGAACACCAGGCCGGCGTAGACCCGCTTGATGGGCTGCCCCATG
Organism: uncultured Acetobacteraceae bacterium; assembly: GCA_903924985.1. Classification (GTDB taxonomy): domain Bacteria; phylum Pseudomonadota; class Alphaproteobacteria; order Acetobacterales; family Acetobacteraceae; genus Rhodopila. Next base: position 34,686 of record CAIYDT010000160.1, on the reverse strand, counting down.
CTGGCGCCGGTATATTGCGTCATCGGGCTGGGGTCGGGGAAGCCGCAGTCCCAGGCCGGCGCCCGCCTGAGACCTCGGGAGCCGAAGCGCTTCACCGCCAGCGCCGCGATCCAGCCGGAGGCCCCGACAAAGGCGAACAGCAACAAAGCGTTGTAGGAGCTACGACCGGACGCAATCGGCACCGTCGTCAGCCATGGGTCGCTCAATTGCTCGGGCATACGCGCGCCGACCATCGCATGGGCGACGGGGGCGATCAGGTCGATGACCACGCCGGGGAACAGACCGGTGAGCAGGCAGAGAACGCCGAAGCTTGACATGGCGGCGACCGACCAGCGGTCGGTTTCGTGGGCCTGTTCGGCGGCTTGGGTGCGCGGGCGGCCAAGGAAGGCGATGCCGAACGCCCGTACGAAGCACGCGGCGGCGAGGGCGGCGGCCAGCGCCAGCAGCGCCCCATCCGCCGGAATGGACAGTTTCAGCCCCCATTGCGGCAGCTCGGGGCGCAGCAGCACGGCCTGGAAGGTCAGCCACTCAGACGCGAAGCCGTTCATCGGGGGCAGAGCGGAGATCGCGACGCAGCCGGCCAGCATGGCGGCGCTGGTGACGGGCATGCGTTTGATGAGGCCGCCCAACTTCTCCATATCTCGCGTGCCGGTGGCGTGCAGCACCGACCCGGCGCCGAAGAACAGCAGGCTTTTGAACAGCGTGTGGTTGAACGCATGGAACAAGGCCGCGGTGAAGGCCAAGGCGGCGCCCGTAGGGAACCCGTTGGCGTGGAAGGCCATCGCCAGACCCAGGCCGACGAAGACGATGCCGATGTTCTCGACGGTGGAATAAGCGAGCAGGCGCTTGAGGTCGCGCTCCATCAGCGCGTGCAGGACGCCGAGCACGGCGGTGATGCCGCCGAGGACCAGGACGATGGTGGCGGCCCACCAGGGGGCGCCGCCGAGCAAATCGAAGGTGATTCGAATGAAGCCGTAGACGGCGATTTTGGTCATCACGCCGCTCATGAGGGCGGAGACGTGGCTGGGGGCGGCGGGGTGCGCCAAAGGGAGCCAGACGTGCAGCGGCACCAGGCCGGCCTTGGACCCGGCGCCGGCCAGGGTTAACGCGAAGATTAACGCAACGAGCCCGGCGTTAGGTTGCGCCGCGCGCATGGCGTCGAAGGTGTAACCGCCGTCCGGACCGGCCATCATGCCGAACGCCAGCAGCAACGATAGCCCGCTGAATACAGCCATGATCAGGTAGACGTAGGCGGCTTGGGCATTGTCGGGGATTTTGTGCTGCGCCATGACCAGGGCCCAGGAGGCGAGGGACATCATCTCCCATGCGAACAGGAACACGAAGGCGTCATCGGCGATCAGCACCAAATGCATGCCGGCGAGGAACAGCGGGTAAAAGGGTAAGGCGCGCTGGGGTTCTTCGTCGTGCTGCGTGTAACCGATGGCGAACAGGCTGGCGCCGGCGGAGCCCAGGCCGAGGATGATCAGGAAGAAGGCGGAGAGGGAGTCGAGGCGAAGGTGGACTCCGATCCAGGGGATGCCGAGGGGGAGGGTTAGGTGCTCGACGGGGGCGCCGACGGCGGCGAGGCCGGTTGTGAGCGAAGTCAGGCCTAGGATCAGGCAGCCGCCGTAGACGATGAAGCGGCCCTTTTGCCCGAGGGCGGCGCTGGCGAGGCCCAGCGCGGCGAGTGCGACGATGTTGGTCAGGACGATGGCGATCATGACCTTAGCCTGACCCCTCTTCCGCCGATTGGGCTGAGGGCGCCTTCGTCGATCAGCTCGATCCCGGCGTCGCGCAGGGCACCGGCCAGCTTCATGAGGGAGTCCACGTTGCCGCGCACCACGCCTTGGCTGGCTTCCATGCGCTGGATGGTGGGCACGGACAGGCCGGACAAAGCGGCGAGCTCCCGCTGTTCGATCTTCAGCAGCGCTCGGGCGGCCCGCATTTGGGCGGCGGTGATCATGTCTGGTGGGTCATGGGGCGACTCCAGATGAGAGGAGTCATGCCTGACATATGGGTGGGGATAGATCAAGTGTCAGGAAGGCCCGTATCTTCCCGATGCGGTGGGACTGACCCGATGTTTACACCCTACCCCCTGATATCCCCCCCATACGCTCTGAGACGGCCTCCGGAAGCGAACGGGGGATGCTACCGCGCCGCCCCCATCACCCAGGCCAGCACGCCCTTCTGCGCGTGCAGTCGGTTCTCCGCCTCATCGAACACCACCGACTGGGGCCCATCGATCACCTCCTCCGTCACTTCCTCCCCGCGATGGGCGGGGAGGCAGTGCATGAAGATGGCATCCGGCGCCGCACGCGCCATCAGGCCGCCGGTCACGCGGTAGGGGGCCAGCAGGTTGTGGCGGTTTTCGTTGGGGTCATCGGACATCGACACCCAGGTGTCGGTGACCACGCAGCGGGCGCCGGCCACCGCGGCCTCCGCATCGTCCGTCAGCACGATGTCCCCGCCCTGCGCCCGCGCCCAGGCGATCAGCTCGGCTGGGGGGCGTAATGAAGCCGGTGTCGCCAGCCGGAGAGTAAAACCGAAGCGCACCGCCGCCTCGATCCAGGAACGAGCGACGTTGTTGCCATCGCCGCACCAGGCCACGACCTGGCCGGCGATGGGGCCGCGGTGTTCCTCGAACGTCAGCACGTCGGCCATGAGTTGGCAGGGGTGGGACGCCTCGGTCAGGCCGTTGATCACCGGCACGGTGGCGAATTCCGCCAGATCGGCCAGCTTGGAATGGCTGTCGGTGCGCAGCATGATGGCGTCGACATAGCGCGACAGCACCTTCGCGGTATCGGCGACGGTCTCGCCGCGCCCGAGCTGCATGTCCTTGCCGCTCAGATTGACCACCTCGCCACCCAACTGGCGCATCCCGACCTCGAACGACACGCGGGTGCGGGTGGACGGCTTCTCGAAGATCAGCGCCAGCGTCTTGCCGGCCAGCGGGCGGGAGGTGACCCCCCCGGCGCGTTTGAACCCCGATGCGATGTCGAGCATTCGCCGCAGCGTCGCGGTGTCGAAATCCTTCAGGTCGAGGAAGTGCCGCGGGCCAGCCACCGGTTCGGTGGACCGGCCCTTGGGCGGTAACGCCTGACGGAGCGACGAGTTCACGGCTTGCCTGCCTCGGCCGCCGTCACCTTGGTCGCGGCGCGGCGCAGCATCGCCATCGCCTGGTCGATGTCGGAATCCGTGACGACCAGCGGCGGCGCCAGACGCAGTACGTTGTCGCCGGCGGTGATCACCATCAGCCCCTCGGCGGTGCAGGCGGCCTGCACGGCGCCGGGCGGGTTCACGCATTTCAGCCCCTGCAACAGGCCCATGCCCCGGGCGTCCACGAACACGGTGGGGAACTCTTTCGCGATCTTGTCGGTTTCGGCGCGCAGCTTACGGCCCTTGCGCTCCACGTCCTCGATGAAGCCGGGGGCCAGCATCACGTCCAGCACGGCATTCCCCGCGGTGCAGGCCAGCGGGTTGCCGCCGTAGGTGGTGCCGTGCGTGCCGGGGACCAGCGCCTTGGCGTATTTCTCCTTGGCCAGAACGGCACCCAGCGGGAAGCCGCCGCCGATGCCCTTGGCGGAGGACATAACGTCCGGCGTGATGCCAGCCCATTCATGGGCAAATAACTTGCCGGTGCGGCCCATGCCGGACTGCACTTCGTCCATGCCCAGGATGATGCCGTATTCGTCGCACACCGCGCGCAGGTCGCGCAGGAACTGCATGTCGGCCGGGCGGACGCCGCCCTCACCCTGGATGGGCTCGACGATGATGCCGCAGGTGCCGGGGCCGATCATATCGCGCACGGCGTTCATGTTGTTGAACGGGACGTGGTCGAAGCCTTCCACCACCGGTCCGAAGCCGTGCAAATAGTGTTCGTTGCCCGTGGCGGCGAGGGTCGCCAGGGTGCGGCCGTGGAACGCGCCCTCGAAGCAGATGATGCGGAAGGCGTCTTCCTTGCCGGAATCGAACATCGCCCGGCGCATCATCTTGATCATGCCCTCGTTCGCCTCGGCGCCCGAGTTGCAGAAGAACACGCTGTCGGCGAACGTCGCGTCCACCAGCCGCTGCGCCAGCTTCTCCGCCTGCGGGATGCGATACAGGTTCGACACGTGCATCACCTTGGCCGCCTGCTCGGCGATCGCCTTGGCCAGATGCGGGTGCCCGTGGCCGATGGAGGCCGTGGCGATGCCGGACCCGAAATCGAGGAATCGTCGCCCATCCGTCGTCCACAACCAGGCACCTTCCCCCCGCTCGAAAGCGAGGTCGGCTCGGGCGTAGTTCGGCAGCAGCGCGGAAATCATCTTGGGTACGGCCCTTGTTTTGTTGGCTTCCAATGGGCTGCCCACCCGCGACCATTCGGGGCGGGCTCCAAAGGAAAGAGCGATCATTGGCCAGGGATGGGGGCCGAGTCAAACGCCGGTTTCAAAGGGCGGGCCGTGGTTCTATGCTGTCGGCCCCGCCACCCGGCGGCAGCGTCCCACTTTTGCGAAAGATCATTGCCCGTGGCCGGTTTTTTGGGTTTGGGCCGGCGCGCGCGGCGGGAGCGGATTGGCTTCTCCCTCTACACCGCCGCCGTCACCGCCGCCCGTGACCCCTACCTTTTTACCGCCGTCGGCGTGCCGGACACGCTGGACGGGCGGTTCGACATCATCGGCGTTTACGCCTTCCTGGCGATCCAGCGCCTGAAGCGGGAGCCGGAACCGGGGCCCCTTTTCGCCCAGGCCCTGTTCGACGCCATGTTCAGCGACATGGACATCAACCTGCGGGAGCTCGGCGTCAGCGACATGTCCGTCGGCAAGCGCGTCCGCGCGATGTGGGAGGCGTTCCACGGCCGCGCTTTGGCCTACTCCCAGGCGATGGAGGCCGGCGACATCCCGGCGCTGGAGGCCGCCCTGGCCCGCAACATCTGGCGCGGAGCGGCGCCTCCGTCCGAGGGGGCCGCTGGGGCCTTGGCTCGGCTGGTTCTTGCGCAGGAGGCCTGTCTGACTGAGCAAACCATGGACCGCCTGCGTGAGGGAGAGATCCGCTTCCTGCCCGCGCAGGAGGCCTGCCAATGAGCGTGGAATTGCACCGCCCGTTGTTGATCGGGCAAATCCCGACGTTGGGCACCCATTTTAACGTGGAGGCGACCCCGTCGGAGTGCTCGGCCCTGGCGCTGCGCATGGGGTTGCCGGAGGTTTTGGAGCTCCGCTGCCGCTTCCACCTGCACCGGGAGTCCAACACCATCATCCGGGCCTCCGGGGTCCTGCATGCGCGGGTGGTGCAGACCTGCGTGATCTCGCTGGAGGACTTCGAGACGACAGTGGAGGAGAGCTTCACCGTGCGCTTCGTGCCCTCGGGGACGGAGAACGACGATCTGGACCCGGAGTCCGAGGACGAGATTCCGTATGAGAACGGGATCCTGGATTTGGGGGAGGCGGCAGCCGAGCAGCTGGGGCTGGCGTTGGACCCGTATCCGAGGATGCCGGATGCGGAGCTGCCGGAGATTGAGGAGGAGCCGGAGCCGCACCCCTTCGCGGCGCTGGACCGGTTGCGGCGGCCGAATTAGGGGGCAAGAGCGCTTGCCGTTAAGTTAGGCTGGCGCAGGGCGTATACCGATATGGTCATAAGACATGACCAGTCATGGGATATGACCGATGGGTGAGACTCAGACCATCAGCGCCTCCGACTTCAAGGCCCGCTGCCTCGATATCCTCGACCGTCTCGCCAGCCGCACGTTGACGCGTGTGACGATTACCAAACGCGGCAAGATCGTCGGCGTGCTGTTACCCCCCGATCATGAGGCTGACGCAGTGAAGCAGCTCCATGGGTTCATGCGCGGCTCCGTCGTGGTGCCGGAGGGCGTCGATCTGACCGCGCCCATCGCCGACGAAACGTTCTCGGCCGGGGACGGCGTGCTGCACCAGTGAGCGGGGCATCGGGCGCGGTTCTGCTGGACACCTGCGCGGTCATTTGGCTGGCGAACGGCGCGGCGATGTCGGCGTTCGCAACCGCGACGATCGTCCAGGCCGGGTTAACGGGCGGGGTGTTGGTCTCACCGGTTTCGGCCTGGGAAATCGGGATGCTGTGCCGGAAGCGAGGGTTGCAGTGCCTGCCCGACCCGAAGACTTGGTTCGCCCGGTTCGTGGCCGGGCCAGGGATACGGGAGGCCCTGTTGACGCCAGCGATCGCGGTGGACGCGTCGTATTTGCCGGGGGACTTGCATGGGGACCTGGGGGATCGCTTGATCATCGCGACCGCTCGGCATCTCGGGGTGCCGATTGTGACGCGGGATCGGTTGATTTTGGCTTACGGGGTTGCTGGGGGCGTGGGGGTGGTTGGGTGTTGAGGGGCGTGAAGCTCCCCCGCGAAGACGGCATCGAACGCCTGCTGACCGAGCATGCGCCTAAACCGAAACAATAGTGCCGGTATCGAGAAAGTATTTTTAACGCAGATAAAAAAGGGATTTTCGCGGATGCACGCGGATATCGCGGAGCGGACGGCGCCTTGAGCGTCCCCGTTTCGGAATCACGGGGTTCGTATCCCAGATGGTGCCGGTGCATGACGGGGGAGGGGGGACAGCATACCACCTTCTTCACTGTTCCGCATCAATCGAACCCGATAAACCCTTCCATCGCACCGATTGGCCCGGCGGCCTTCAGCCTCGCGATATTGGGCACCGGCCGGGCCGTCCGCTGATCCCGCGCCAGCATCGCCTCCAACGCCGAGGCCACCGATAGCACCAGCGCATCCCCGCCGCGAGGCCCAACGATCTGTAGTCCAAACGGCATGCCATGGGCATCGACGCCAACCGGCAACGAAATCGCGGGATGCCCGACCACCGTGACCGCGTAGGCCAGCGCCAGCCAGTGGAAGTAGGTGCGGGTGGGTTTGCCGTCGATCTCCGCCGGGTACAGCTCTCGCCAGGACCGAGGGCTGATGGTGATCGATGGCGTAATGATCACGTCGTGCCGCTCGAAAAACGCCTGCCAGCGCCGGTAGATCGCCGTCTGCTCGGTCATCGCGCGCGCCGCGTCGGCGGCGGAGTAGCGCAAACCCTCCTCGACGTTGGCGCGCACGTTGGGGCCGACATCCCCAGGTCGAGTCCGGGTCTTTTCCAGATGCGACGACAGGAACAGCACGGCACGCAGGACCTCGAACACCTCATCGGTGCCGCGGCAGTCGGGGGTCGCGTCTTCGGCCTGGGCGAAGGCACCCCGGAACAAGGCCGTCTTTTCCGCGAAGGCCTGCGCCACAACGCGTTCGGTGGGGGCGAAGCCGAAATCCGGGGTGAACGCGGCGCGCAGGCGGGACAGGTCCACCGCGGCGGGCGGGTAGAAATCCCCGGGGCGCCGCACCGCTCGGCCGTGGATGGTGGTGGCCAGGGGGTCCCGCGCGTCGTCGCCGGCGATCGAGCCCAGCAGCAGCGCGGTGTCTCCGACGGTGCGCGCCATGGGGCCGAGCACCGGCAAGGACGTCCAGCCAATGCCGCGCTTGTCGCTGGGGACCAGACCGGGGGTTGGGCGGAAGCCGACGATGCCGCAGAACGCGGCGGGGTTGCGCAATGATCCGCCAGTGTCGGACCCGGTACAAATCGGCGCCATGCCGGTCGCCAGCGCCACTGCCGACCCGCCGGAGGACCCGGCGCAGGACCGAGCCGGATCGAATGGGTTGCCGGTGGCGCCATAGACCGCATTGCGGGTGTTGGCGCCGGCGCCGAATTCCGGCGTGTTGGTCTTGCCGATCACGATCGCCCCGGCCGCCTTGGCGCGGGCCACGATCCCCTCATCGGCGGTGGGGATGAAATCGCGGAAGATCGGGCTGCCGTGGGTGGTGACCAGGCCCTCGGTTTCCTCCAGGTCCTTGATGCCGATGGGCAGTCCGTGCAGCGGGCCGAGGTCGTGCCCCTTCGCCACCGCATCATCCGCGCGTCTCGCCGCCCCGCGTGCTCGGTCGAAATCCCGCGCGACCATGGCGTTGACGGCATGGTCCACGGATTCGATGCGGGCGATGCAGCTTGCCAGCAGTTCGGTGGGCGCAAGCTGCCTGGCCCCGATCATGCGGCGGGCCTCGACGGCGGGGAGGTCGCAGGGTTCGGTCATGGTTTTGGTCTCCGCTGCCCAATTCACGTCATGCTCGGGTCAAGCCCGAGCATGACGATATTTGCATGACGGTGTCTATGAGGTTGTCGCTCAATACCCCAGCGCCAACCCGTCTTTCCTCGGCTCCGACCCGGCCACCAGGCAACCGCGCGCCCGGTCGATCCAAATCGCCTGCCCGCCGCCGTGGGGGCGCTCGGCCTCCACCAGCTCGTGCCCCATCCGCGTCAGGCCGGCGCGGACCTCGGCGGAGATGCCGCGCTCGACCTCCACCTTCCCGCCATAGGGGAACAGCCGAGGCAGATCGATCGCCTCCTGGATATCCAGCCCGTGCTCCAGGAAGTTGTGCAGGAACCAGGTCTGGCCCATCGGCTGGAAGTGCCCGCCCATGACGCCGTAGGGCATCACCGCTTGCCCGTCCTTCATCACCATGCCCGGAATGATGGTGTGCAGCGGGCGCTTGTTCGGTGCGATGCAGTTGGGGTGGCCGCGCTGCACCCGGAAGCCGAAGCCGCGATTTTGCAGCATGACGCCGGACTGCTCCGCCAGGATGCCGGAGCCGAAGCTCTGGAACAGCGAGTTGATGAAGCTGCACGCGTTGCCGTCCTTGTCGACGACGCACAGGTAGACGGTATCCTTGTGGCGGGGCAGGAACGACTCTCCAGCCGTGGGCAGGTCCTTCAGCGCGGCGGTGTCGGAGATCAGCGCCCGCATCGACGCCAGATACTCGGGGCTGAGCAGCTTCTTCAGCGGCACATCCGACTGGCTGGGATCGGCCAGGAACGCATCGCGGTCGCGATAGGCCAGACGCGCGGCCTCGACATGCCGGTGGGCGCGGATCAGGCCGGAGGGGCCATCGTTCGGCGGCAATCCGTCCAGCATGCCCAGCAGCATCAGCACGATCATGCCGGAGCCATTGGGCGGGCACTGGTAGACCTCATGCCCCTTCCAGCTCAGGGAAATGGGATCGACGAACTCCGCCGCCCGCAACCCGTTGGCGAAGTCTTCCTCGGTGTGCAGCCCGCCGCGGGCGCGCAGCGTGGCCACGATGTCGGCGGCGACGGGGCCTTCGTAGAACGCCTTCGCGCCGTGCTTGGCGATGGCGCGCAGGGTCTCGGCCAGTTCCGGCTGGCGGAAGATATCGCCAGGGTTGGGCGCGTGGCCGTTTGGCAAGAAGCGGTGCGTGCCCTGCTTACGCAGCTTGTCTTCGACGTTCTTCCAGTCCCACGACACTTTGGAGTGCACCGGCCAGCCGTTCTCCGCATAGCGGATAGCGGGTTGCAGCAACTCGTTCAGGCCCTTGGTGCCGAAGCGGCCAAGCAGCGTCTCCCACGCCGACACGGCGCCGGGGACGGTGACGGAATGGGCCGAGGTATTCTCGATCCCGCGGATCTGGTGGCTCTCGAACCAGTCGATATTGGCGGCGGCCGGCGCCTTGCCCGACCCGTTCAGGGCGAACACCTTGCCGGCCCCGGCCGGCGCATACAGGCAGAAGCAATCGCCGCCGATACCGGTCGATTGCGGCTCGATCACGCACAGCACCGACACCGCCGCGACGGCGGCATCCAGCGCGTTGCCCCCCGCCCGCAACACATCCAGCGCGGCCAAAGTCGCGGCTGGCATGGAGGTGGCGGCCATGCCGTTCATGGCATAGACTGGGCTGCGGCCGGGCATTTGGTAGTCGCGCATCGATGGTCCTCGGTTCGGGGCGGATTTCCGCCCACACTGGCGCGGGGGCGGTCCGTTTGCAAATGGGGGAATGACAATGACCGACCAGATCGTATTCGCGGACTTCGAGCGGGTTGATATCCGCGTCGGCACGGTGATCGACGCCGAGCCCTTCCCCGAAGCGCGCAAGCCCGCCCTCAAGCTCACCATCGATTTCGGGGGGAAGATCGGCGTGAAGACTTCCTCCGCGCAACTCACCGTGCATTACCACGCCGACCAGCTCATCGGCCGGCAGGTGTGCGCCGTGGTGAACTTCCCGCCACGCCAGATCGGCCCGTTCATCAGCGAGGTCCTGACCTTGGGCATGCCCGACGACGACGGGTCGGTGGTGCTGATCAAGCCCGATTTCAAAGTGCCCAACGGCGGCAAGTTGTTCTGAGTGAGCCGCCGTTACCTCACCATCGGGTGGGAGCAGTTGCACCGCGACGCCCGCGCCCTTGCCGCCCTGTTGATGACGCAAGGCCCCTTCCAGGGGATCGTCGCCGTCAGCCGCGGCGGCCTGATCCCGGCTGCCATCGTGGCTCGGGAATTGGACCTGCGGCTGGTCGAAAGCGTCTGCGTCGTGACCTACCAGGGAGAGAAGATCGGTAGCCCGGAGGTGACCAAGTCCCCCGCCGTCGCCGGTGACGGGACAGGGTTTCTGATCATCGACGACCTTACCGACACCGGCACCACCGCCCGTATCGTGCGCGCCCTGCTGCCAAAGGCGCATTACGCCTGCGTCTATGTGAAGCCGGCCGGCCGGGACACGGCCGACACCCATGTGGCCGAGGTGGCGCAGGACACCTGGATACTGTTCCCCTGGGACACCGAACCGCAGTTCATTCATCCCCTGGTACGCCGGGAAGGAGCCGACCAATGACCGTGAAACCGATCGACGCCCGTACGTTGAAATCCTGGCTGCAGGATGGTGTGGAAATCGCCCTGCTGGATGCGCGGGAGGAAGTGCCATTCGACCTCCGCCACATCTTGATGGCCGCCTGCGTGCCATTGGGGCGCCTGGAAATCATCGTGGGGGACGCGGTGCCCCGCCGTGGCGCGCGGGTGGTGTGGTGTGACGACGGCGAGCGTCTGGCGGACCGCGCCGCCGCCCGCATGGCGGGGCTGGGATACACCGATGTGTCAGTCCTGACCGGCGGCATCGCGGCGTGGGAGGCGGCGGGTTACAGGATCTACAGCGGGGTGCACGTCCCCAGCAAAGCCTTTGCCGAGGTTGTGGAGCACGAGGCCCATACCCCTTGGGTCGATGCGGCCGAGCTGAACCGGATGATCCAGTCCGGCATGGACATGGTGCTGTTCGACAGCCGTTCGTACGAGGAATTCCACAACAACAGCATCCCCACCGCGATCAGCGTGCCAGGGGCGGAGCTGGTTTTGCGGTTCGCCGATCTGGTGCCCTCACCGGACACCACCGTGGTGGTGAATTGCGGCGGGCGGACGCGCAGCATCATCGGGGCGCAGTCGCTGATCAACGCGGGCGTGCCGAACAAGGTGGTGTCGATGCAGAACGGCACCCAGGGCTGGCACCTCGCGGGGTTGCAGGTGCTGAAGGGGGCCACGGCGCGGGCTGGTGCGGTTTCGGCGACCGGGCACGCGGCGGCGCGGGAACGGGCGCGTCGCGTGGCGGAACGGTTTGGGGTTGTTTCGATCGACCTGCCGACCTTGGCGGCGTGGCGGGCGCAGGCGGATACGCGGGCGCTGTACGTGTTCGATGTCCGCTCCCCCGAGGAATACGAGGCCGGGCATCTGCCGGGGATGAAGAACGTGCCGGGCGGGCAGTTGGTGCAGGAAACCGATCGCCACGCCGCGATCTGGGGCGGCTGGGTGGTGTGCGTGGACGACGACGGCGTGCGCGGGATCATGACCGCGCACTGGATGAAGCAGATGGGGTGGAACGCGGCGGCACTGACGCTGGACCGGCTGAGCGGGGAGACCGGGCCTTACGTGCCTCCGGTGTTGGGGTTGGGGGAGGCGCCTTCGATCGACGCGGCGGGCTTGGCGGCGCGGACCGATGCGGTGGTGGTCGATCTGGACTGGAGCCGGTCTTATTACGACGGGCACATTCCGGGGGCCTGGTACGGGATCCGGTCCCGGTTGGCGGAGGATCTTTCGAAGCTGCCGAGCGCGGCGGCGATCGTGTTCACCTCGGGCGACGGGGTTCTGGCGCGGCTGGCGGCGTCGGAGTGGGCCGGTCGGGCGCCGGTCCTGGCGTTGGCGGGTGGGACCCGGGCTTGGGCGGAATCGGGGCGTTCGCTGGAGACGGGGGCGGCTCGGATGGCCTCGGCGGCCGAGGATATGCGGCTGCGGGCGCGGGAGATGCCCGGGAAAGTGGAGGACGCGATGAACGCGTACTTGTCGTGGGAGATCGAGCTGGTGAACCAGATGGCGACGGATGACGATCAGCGGTTCCGGGTTATGGCGGGGTGAGGCGATTCGGGTTTCGGTGCTGCGAAAATCAATGTTTCGCAGCAGGACCATACCTCTGAAAAACTGCGCTTTTCCGCTGGATATATGCGCTGCGTATCTCGGGCCTCGGCCAGCGACTGAGGTCGCACCTACGCCGCCGTGCGAGGGACACGGCGACCGGCGGTTGGCTCCATCACCGCCTCGGTTTCCGTTTCGTCGGCGCCCGCTCCCTAACCGCCGCGACCCGCCGTGCCGCCGCCAGCGCCGCGCGTGCCCAGGCGACAAACTCATCCGGCTCATCGAAGAGCCGGTCCGGCGCGCGCCAAAAGGACAGGTCTATGGAGCGGCCCTTCTTCACGTAATGCAACGGCGGAGCGGACCCGGCTTCCTCGAACGTCGCTCGGTTCAGGTCGTCAACCCGGAAATACAGCGTGTCGTCGGTCACCATCCCAAGCATCAGACCATTACAGAACACGCCAGTCTTCCCAAACATGCGACGCATCGAGACGTGACCGAGCGGTGCGAGCTGCTCGCGCAGGAAGTCGGCGAAACTGTCGCTGGCAACCATCCTGGGTCCTTCGCGATGCAGGCGCTCCGTTTCGGCGATACTGGTTTTCCGCCGTGTATTAGGCAAGTCGGACCGCTATCGAGCGGCGGCCCATCGAAGGCTGTTCCTGAAAATGGATTGATATCTGTCACCCGTCACGTTATAGTGCTCAAACATAATTAAGAGTTTCCGCCATAAGGGGTTGGAACAGTTCTTCGGGACGGGAACGACCAGGGGCATCGATGCTCGGCACGCCGCCAAACTGCGCCGGATGCTGTTCGCCCTGAACACGGCGGCAGGCCCGGACAATATGAATGCGCCGGGCTATCGCCTGCACGCACTGACGGGCGACCGCCAGGGACAGTGGGCTGTGTCGGTATCCGGCAATTGGCGGCTGGTGTTCGAATTCAACGGTTCGGACGTCGTGAACGTCGATTTGGTGGACTACCATTAGAAAGGAGGGCTCGATGGACATGTTCGATCCGCCGCATCCCGGCGAAATTATCAGGGAAGATTACGTTAAGCCGCTCGGCTTGACGGTCACCGCGGCGGCGGCTGGCCTTGGCGTCACGCGTAAAACGTTGTCCGAGTTGCTGAACGGCCATAGCGGTGTGTCGCCGGAGATGGCGATCCGGCTGGAAATGGCCGGCTGGACGACCGCCGATCATTGGCTGCGCATGCAAATGCAATACGACCTCTGGCACGCCAAACAACGCGTGAGCGGTTTGAAGGTCACGCGCTTTCCGGCGCTGGCCGCCTAGTCCGTTCGCCCCTACGGCGGCGGCCTCGGCCGGTGCTTCGCGGGGATGCAGGTGCCGGTAGAGGGCCAGCAGCGCCGGGAGGTCGTCATTCTCCGCGGGGCGGATGATGGGTGCGGTCATGTCTCGAGGCCTGGGCCGCAAATTTTTTTCGCTGCCCACAAGGCGACGATCGCGATGCGTGCGGTCTCGGATGGAAAGGGAAAGGGCTGCCCGTCCTGGTCCGTGTAGGGTATTATGGCGGAAGGCCGCGTAACCGAGCCGGTTCGGGGCGTGACGACACGCCTGGGTACTTGCCAAAGCGCCTTGCCACCTCAAGGTTATAGGCATGCCAGAGCTTTCGCCGCACCACCTGCTGTACTCGTTTTCGGGCTTTCTGGTCGGCCTGCTGGTCGGGCAGACCGGCGTCGGTGGCGGCTCGCTCATGACGCCGTTGCTGGTGCTGCTGTTCGGCATTCACCCCGCGGCCGCCGTCGGAACCGATCTGCTCTATGCCTGCGTTACCAAATCGGTTGGCACCCTGGTGCATGGAAAGCACCGCACCGTGGACTGGCGCATCGTGGGGCGGCTTGCCACCGGCAGCGTGCCGGCGTCGCTGCTGACGCTGGGCGTGCTGTCGGGAGCCGGCGTGGGGATGGGCGACAGAGCCAACCATATCATCGCCGTGTGCCTCGGCGTTGCATTGCTGCTGACATCGGTGTCGCTGGTCTTTCGGCACCGCGTGTTGGCGCTGGCCATTCGCCTCGCCGATGGGCCGCTGTCGCGCCATACCGCCAGCCTGACAATCGTGACGGGTGCGTTGCTGGGCTTGTTCGTCACCGTGTCCTCGGTCGGGGCCGGGGCGCTCGGCGTGACCGCGCTGCTGCTGCTGTATCCCAGGTTGTCGACCGCGACGATCGTGGGGTCCGACATCGCGCACGCGGTGCCGCTGACCTTGGTGGCGGGGATCGGGCATTGGTGGCTGGGGTCGGTCGATATGGTGCTGCTGGTGTCGCTGCTGCTGGGTTCCATTCCGGGCGTGATTGTGGGCAGCCAGTTGTCCGTGCGGATGCCGGATGCGGTGTTGCGGCTGATGCTGGCCTCGGTGCTGGCGCTGGTGGGCGCTCGGTTAGTGTTTTGACGGGACGGGAGGGAACGGGTCGGGTCGGTACGTCGCGTTCAACGGCGGTTACTCGGGGATTTTCGGCACCGATGTCCATGCAACCTGAGACGCCGGTTAGCGAGCCCACCGCCCCCAGCCCCGTAGCACTCCCGCCAGAACTACCAGAACCGGCAGCGCGGCGGCGACGTGGAACGCGCCTTGGAACCCGGTCAGGAAGGCCGCCGTATCCGGCACGCCGCGCGCCGCGGCTCCGGCTCGCAGCGTCTGGAATATCAGCATCAGTACCGTCGCGCCGGTCACCACCCCGATTGTGCGGGTTACCATCACCAGAGACCCCGCCACGCCGCGGTTCTCCTTCGGAATGGTCGCGGTGGCGATGTCGAAATACGCCACCTGGAACAGCCCGAGCCCGCAGCCCTGCGCGAACATGGACAGGCACAGGATGGGAATGTTCGGCGGGTCCGCCGCCAGGCCGATCGCGATCTGCGCCACCGCCATGGCGACCGACCCCGCCAGGGCCAAAAGCCGCGGCGGCACCCGCGTCGCCAGCCGCCCGGCGAGCGGCGCGGCCAGCATGATGCCAAGGGGGGACGACGCCAGCACGATGCCGCTGACCGGCACCGACAGCCCGCCCAACCGGTCCAGATAGAACGGCACCAGCAGCATGATGGAGAAGCCGGCGACGTTCAGCGCCGCATGGGCCACGTTGACCAGCGCGAAATCCGGATCGCGGAAGAAGCGCAGATCGATGATCGGTTGCGCGATGCGCAGTTGCCGCCTTGTGAACAGCACCGCCGACACCACCGTCACCGCCGAGGCGGCGGCGCACCACCAGCCCAGGTCCCGCAATTGATTCAAAGCCATCAGCATCGCGCTGACCGTCACCACCAGCATCAGGGCGCCGGGCGCGTCGAAGTTTTGGTGCCCTCGGCCGCGGTCCGTCGGCAGCCCGAACGCCAGCACGAAGGCGGCGAGCGCGACCGGCGCCCGGAACCAAAACACCGCCTGCCAGCCGAACTGCCCGATCATCTGGCCGGCCACGACCGGCCCCAGCACGGAGCCGAGCCCAAAGGTCATGGTGTAAAGGCCGAGGATGCGGGCGCGGTCGGCCTCTGGGTACAGGCTGGTGGCGATGGCGGGGCCGCAACTCAGGGTTAGCGCCGCGCCGATCCCTTGCAGCACGCGGGCACCCAACAGCCAGGAATAGGCCGGGGCGGCGGAACAGAGGGCGAAGGCGATGGCGCTGCTGGCGCAACCCGCCAGAAACACGAACCGGTGGCCGATCATGTCGCCCAACCGCCCGAACACCAGCGTGAGCGCGGCGTATGTCAGGGTATAGGCGATCACCACCCATTGGATGGCCGGGATCGGCAGCGCGAAGGCACGGATGATATGCGGGAACGCGACGTTCACCGACGAGTCGAACGGCACAACCATGGTGCCCAGTCCAACCACGAACACCCCCATCCAGGGGTGCGAAACGATCAAAGTCGCGAGGCGCGGCATGCGCGCCTCGCTATTCCGAACGGTCAGACCGCCTTCTTCAGGGTCGGGGAGGCCTTGAAGCGCACGGTCTTGCCGGCCTTGACCTTGATGGCTTCGCCGGTGCGGGGGTTCAGGCCCTTGCGCGCCTTGGTCTTGCGCACGGTGAACGTTCCGAAGCTGGGCAGCGTGAATTTGCCGGACTTCTTCAGTTCCTTGACGATGGCGTCCATCAGATCGCCGGCGGCGCGATTGGCGGCGGCGCCCGTGAGTTCGGCGGATTCCTGGATGACGCGGGTGATAAAGGCTTTCGACATGTTGCCTCCTGCGGGTTTGGTTGACTGGCCGGCACGGGGTTCGAACCGGCCCGAGGGTGCCACACACCGCATGGCTAATCCGCGAGACGCCCCGATTCGGGACACCGTTACAGCATCTTTAACGACCTCGTTGTGATTCGGCCAGCCCCTCTGCGATTTTTTTGTGATGGCGGCAAATGGCAGCGCCACACCGGGGCCGACTCTGGTTGTGGGTGCGCCGCACAATTCGCGTCGGCCCATTCCCTCCGTCATCCCCAGGGCTTGACCCGAGCATGATGAGAAAGCGGCTTCGGTGCCCAAATGGGATCGCCCCTGACCGGAACCATCTTCGGACTTGACCCGAGCCGCCCGGATGCGCATTTTGCCGCCCTTCGCGCGCTCCAGGCCTTTCGGCCCAGGGCGGGCCTCCAGCATGCCGACCAGGAACCGATCATGGCCAAGACCAACACCGTGCAGATCAAGCTGATCTCCACCGCCGATACGGGCTTCTTTTACGTCACGAAGAAGAACGCCCGCACCACCACGACCAAGCTCGAGCTCAAGAAGTACGATCCGGTCGTGCGCAAGCATGTGCCGTTCAAGGAAGCAAAGATTAAGTAGGGGCTGCCAGTTCCACGCGGTTGCGGCCGCCGGCTTTGGCCGCGTATAGCGCGGTGTCGGCGGCTTGCAACAGGGCCTCTGGCGTGGTCGGTGCGTCGGTCGTGCATCCGACGCCCACGCTGACCGTCAGCGCAATTCGCTGGCCGGACGGGCATTTGAACTCCGCGGCTTCGACCGCCGAGCGCAGCCGTTCCGCGGCCTGTACGGCATCATCCCGGTCGGCGCTTGGCATCACCACCACGAACTCCTCCCCGCCGTAGCGCGCCAGCGTGTCGAAGACCCGTATGTTGCCTCGCAGCGTGTCGGCGATCAGGCGCAAAGCCTTGTCGCCGGTCGCGTGGCCGAACTGGTCGTTCACCTTCTTGAAAAAGTCGACGTCGACCATCAGCACCGCGAGCTGGCGGCCTTGGCCGCTTTCGAGCAGCCCGGTCAGATGACGCCGCAGATAGCGCTGGTTGTACAGCCCGGTCATCGGGTCGATCAGCGCCATCTCCAGCGCCGAGCCCAGGTCGGACCGCAACCGGTCCTGGTAAATCTTTCGCCGGATCTGGTTGCGGGCTCGGGCGCGCAGCTCGTTGTCGTCGACCGGTAGGGTCAGCCAGTCGGTGGCACCCAAATCAAACCCGCGCACTAATTGATCCCGCGACTCCGGTTCCGCCAGCAGCAGCAGCGGGGTCTCATGGGTGCGGGACCCGCCCCGCAGCGCCGAAACCAGCCGCAGGGAGTCCTCGCCGGCGAGGGTCAGGCTAACCACGATCAGGTCGAACGATTCTTTCTGCGTCAAAGCCATCGCTTCCCGTCCGTCGCGGGCTCGAACGGCGACGATACCCTCCTTCGGCAGGGCGTCCATCGTGACGGTGGCACTGACATCCCAGTCGTCCACGACCAAAGCGCGTGTACCGGCGACCGAGGGGGTCGCAAACGGATCGGTGCCCAGTCCTAACGCGCGGGCGGTTTCACCGCGGGCGTGCCATTCGTCCAGCAGGAGCTTCAGGCGCACCAGGCTGCGGACGCGCGCCATCAGCGTCTCGCTTTCGACGGGCTTGGTGAGGAAATCGTCGGCCCCGGCTTCCAGGCCTTGCAGCCGCTCGCTGGGTTGGCCGAGGGCGGTGACCATGACGACCGGGATGTGGCGGGTGGCAGCGTCGGCCTTCAGGCGGCGGCAGCACTCGAACCCGTCCATGCCGGGCATCATGACGTCGAGCAGGATCAGATCGGGGTGCCAGTCGGCGGCGGCGGCCAGAGCCTCGAACCCGTCGCGGGCGGTGGCGGTCTGGTAATATTCGGCCAGCAGCTTGGCCTCGAGCAAACGCGTGTTGGCCGGCACATCGTCGACGATCAGAATGCGCGTGGACATGCGATTGCGGTCACTTCCCTTTATGGAACCCGGCCTCAGCCGGTACGCCACCTCAGCGTGTGGCAACAATACGCGCGCGTCGCGGTTCGCGAAAGCGGGCTTATGGTGGCGGCGTCGATTGGGAGGACGGAATGCGTTCGGGCGCCGAATACTGCCAGTCCTTGTGCGACGGGCGGCGGATCTTACGCGACCATGCTGCCGCGCTCGGCCGAGGATCTGCGCGGCATGGGGCGGAGCTTCGCGGCGACGACGTTCCAGAACGCCGGCAACATTACCCTTACGCCGGCTTATGGGCACCTGATCGCGCCGGGCCTGGAAACGACGGTGCGGGCCTACGGCCGGTTCCTCACGTTTTGCGCCGGTCATCCTCCACGGTCCCAAACGCTTCGGCTGGTTTCGCGAGACCGGACCGCCCTACCGAGCGAAGTTGTTTCACCTGGCGCGCACCAGATATTGGATCGTTTGCCGGGTGGACGACACAAAGGCCGTCGTCAGGGCGCTGTGCTTCTGGAACAACGCTCCGGAG
Source organism: uncultured Acetobacteraceae bacterium (assembly GCA_903924985.1). Taxonomy (GTDB): domain Bacteria; phylum Pseudomonadota; class Alphaproteobacteria; order Acetobacterales; family Acetobacteraceae; genus Rhodopila. The sequence continues at coordinate 15,782 of CAIYDT010000160.1, read as the reverse complement.
CCCGGAACCCACGGCTTGGCGGATCTCCTAAATTTGGAACGTCACCGATAAAAGCCGCTCCAGGACCGCGGGGACGTTGCAGGTCCGGGGAGACAGCATCGGACGGCGAGACGGGGAAAGCGGCATCGGTATCGACAAATTTGCCCTCCCGCGCCGGCCAGGGCAAAAAGCGCCGGTAAAGGAGACCCCATGGAACACCCCACTTGGCAGGCCGGCGTCTACGCCGCGCTGAAGGCCGCCGGCATTACCCAGATCGGCTACGTGCCGGACGCTGGCCATGCCCATTTGATCGAGGCCGCGCACGCCGATCCCGCGATGAAGCCGGTCGTGCTGACCACCGAGGAAGAAGGCATCGCCCTCGCGGCCGGCGCCTGGCTCGGCGGTGCGCGGTGCGCGCTGCTGATGCAGTCGTCCGGCGTCGGCAATTGCATCAACATGCTGTCGCTGCCGCTGAACTGCCGCATGCCGTTCCTGACGCTGGTGACGATGCGGGGCGAGTGGGGGGAGTTCAATCCCTGGCAGGTGCCGATGGGTTCCGCGACTCCCCACGTACTGACCGCCGCCGGCGTGCATGTGCGCCGCGCCGATCGGACGGATGAGGTGGCGGAGATGGTGGCTGCGTCGGCCGCGCTGGCGTTCGATACCCAGATACCGGTGGCGGTGCTGTTCTCCCAACGACTGATCGGCGCGAAGGTGTGGGTGAAATGACCAGATCGAACGACGGAACCCTCGACCGACGGGTGGTTGTAGCTGAGTTATTGCGCGATCCCGGCGACCTGATGGTCGTCACCGGGTTGGGTGCGGCGACCTACGATGCCGGCGCGGCCGGCGACCGGCCGCTGAATTTCTATCTGTGGGGCGCGATGGGCGGCGCGGCCATGATTGGGCTGGGCATCGCATTGGCGCAACCGAAGAAGCGCGTGCTGGTGGTGACCGGCGACGGGGAGCAGTTGATGGGCATGGGCGCGCTCGCCACTATCGCGGCGGCGGGTGCCGAGAACCTCGCGGTCGCGGTGCTGGATAATGGCCGATTCGGGGAGACGGGCTCGCAGTTCAGCCACACCGGGCTGGGCGCCGACCTCGCGGCCGTGGCCAGCGCCTGCGGCTGGCGGACGGTGGTGACGGCGCGCGACATGGATGAAGTGGCTTCTCTGCGCCAGCGCTTGCGGCGGGAAAACATGTTCGCGGTGCTGCGCATTTCCGCCGAGGAAAAGCCGCGGCACTTGCCGCCGCGCGACGGTGCCTATCTGGCCGACCGGTTCCGCCGCGCGTTGGGAGTCGTGACGGAATAACGGGCGGTTACAATTCGTCCAGATTTTGATGCTGGCGCTCATTCTCCGTTTCAGCGAAAATGGCCGGCCTTGAAAAAGCAATAACTGCCGCTGAACCAGGCGTGCGGACGCAGGGAGGTTAATAGGAACGGGTCACCGGTGTTCGGTGTGCCGTTCCTGGCTTCCTGGGACGGCGCGCATGAGCTGAACATCAATGGATCTGGCCCGCATGAGAGTACAAACCCTGGCGCTGGGTGTGACCGCGCTGCTGTTCGCGGCTACAGGAGCGGCGAGGGCGGACGAAGCCGGTGCGCCCCCGGCGCCCGCCGTGCCGGTATCGGCGACCAAGGTCGTCCGCAAGGATGTGCCGGTTCTGATCCGCGGCCTGGGGACGGTGCAGGCGTATTATTCGGTCCTGCTGCGGACGCAGGTCGACGGCAAGCTGATGCAGGTCCCTGTCACCGAGGGGCAGGATGTCAAAAAGGGCGATCTGCTGGCGGTGATCGACACACGACCCTATCAGGCGGCACTGGACGCTGCTGTGGCCAAGAAGCAGCAAGACGAGGCGTTGCTGACCAGCGCTCAGGCGGATCTGGTGCGGTACAGCGATCTCGCCAAACGCGACGTCGCTTCCCACCAAAAGGTCGAGGCGACACAGGCGACTGTCGGGCAGCTCACCGCCGCGATCGCGGGCGACAACGCGCTGATCGACACCGCTAAGGTCAACCTTGGGTTCTGTGCGATTACAGCGCCGTTCGACGGGCGGGTCGGTCTGCGTACCATCGATCCCGGCACCTTCGTCCGAGCGGCAGAGGCGACGCCGATCATGCCCGTGGCGCAGTTACGGCCGATCGCCGTCACCTTTACGGTGCCACAGGACAGCCTGCCCGCGATCCAGCGGGCAATGGCGACAGGCAAGCCGGGCGTGATCGCCGTTGCGAGCGACAACGTCACGGAGTTGGATAAGGGAGAGTTGCTGACGATCGATAACGCGATCGACGCCACGACCGGGACCATCAAGATCAAAGCGGTCTTTCCCAATGGCGCCTATGCACTCTGGCCGGGGCAGTTCGTCAACACGCGGCTGTTGGTCGGAACCGATTCCGGTGTGCTGGTTGTGCCATCCGGCGCGGTGCAGCACGGGCAGGACCGTCTGTTTGTCTTTGTCGTCAAACCCGATCAGACGGTGGAGGCCCGAACCGTGGAGTTGGCGCGTGACGATGGCGTGACCGCGGTCGTGTCCAAAGGTCTGGAGGAGGGGCAGACCGTCGTCACCGATGGCCAGTCGCGGTTGAGGAATGGCATCCGTGTCGCCATCGGCGGCGGTCCGGCCAAAGCTGGCGGCTAATCGGAAGCAGGGACACGCGCGCATGAGCATTTCGACTCCCTTCATTCACCGCCCGGTCGGCACCTCGCTGTTCATCGCCGCGATGGTTCTGGTGGGTCTCGCGGCCTATCCGCTGTTGCCGGTCGCGCCGCTGCCGCGCGTCGATTTCCCAACCATCAACGTGAACACCAAATTCCCGGGCGCGAGCCCCGAGACCATGGCGACCGCCGTGGCGCAGCCCCTGGAGCGGCAATTCGCGCAAATCGCCGGCATCGCGCAGATGACCTCGATCAGCGTGCAGGGATCGACGCAGATCACCATCCAGTTCGAGCTCGACCGCAATATCGACGCGGCGGCGGGCGACATCCAGGCCGCGATCAACGCGGCCAGCGGACAGCTGCCGAAAAACCTGCCTTCGTCCCCCAGCTACTACAAGGTCAACCCGTCGGAAGCGCCGATCCTGATCCTGGCGGTGAATTCCGACACCTTGCCGCTGATCGAGGTAGACGATTACGCCGACACCGTGCTGGCGCAGCAGATATCGCAGTTGGCCGGCGTGGCGCAGGTCTTCATTGCCGGCGAGCAAAAGCGCGCGGTGCGGGTGCAGGTGGATCCGGCGAAGCTGGCGGCGATGGGCCTGACCCTGGAGGATGTGCGCACCGTATTGATCAGCGCTACTGTCAACGCGCCCAAGGGATCGATCGATAGCGAGCAGCGGGCTTACGCGCTCTACAATAACGACCAGCTCACCAAGGCGGATGAGTACGCCAACGTCATTCTGGGCTGGAAAGCCGGCGCACCCATTCGGGTCAGCGATATCGGCCGGGCGATCGACGCGCCCGAGAATATGTATGTGGGCGGGCTGCAGAACGGTCAGCGCGGCGTCATGCTGATGATCTTCAAGCAGCCGGGCGCTAACGTCATCGATACGGTCGAGCGCATCAAGTCCGCTCTGCCCAAGCTTCAGGCCTCGATCCCGCCTTCGATTACCGTCAATACCATCGTCGACCGCACGCTGACGATCAGGGCCTCGGTCAAGGACGTTCAGTTCACCCTGATGCTGTCGGTCGGGCTGGTGGTGATGGTCATCTTCCTGTTCCTGCGGAACTTCTGGGCCACCATCATCCCGTCCATCACCGTGCCGGTCTCGCTGATCTGCACTTTCGCGGTGATGTATCTGATGGACTACAGCCTCGATAATCTGTCGCTGATGGCGCTGACCATCGCGGTCGGATTCGTGGTCGACGATGCCATCGTGATGCTGGAAAACATTTTTCGCCATATTGAGGAAGGCGTGCGGCCCATGGAGGCCGCCCTCAAGGGCGCCGCTGAGATCGGGTTCACCATCGTGTCCATCAGCGCGTCGCTGATCGCGGTGTTCATCCCCCTGCTATTGATGGGCGGCATCGTCGGGCGCCTGTTCCGCGAGTTCGCGATGACGGTGACGATCGCGGTGGTGGTTTCCGCCGTGGTGTCGCTGACACTGACGCCGATGATGTGCTCCCGCTTTCTGCGCCACCACGCGGGTCGGCATAACGCCGCCTATCGCTTCATCGAGGGTTTCTTCGTTGCCCTGCTGAATGGCTATCGGCGGACGCTGGACATCGCGATGCGGTTTCAGTTCATCACCTTGATGACGTTCTTCGCCACGATGGCGCTCTCGGCCTATTTGTTCGTAATCTCTCCCAAGGGGTTTTTCCCGGCGCAGGACACCGGGGTGATCATCGGCACCACCGAGGGCGCGCAGGATATCTCCTTCCGCCATATGTTCGACCTGCAACGGAAACTGGCGGATATCATCGCCGCCGATCCGGACACGGCCGCTTACGCTGCCAACATGGGAACCGGCCAGACCGGGCAAACGTCGAACAACGGCCGCATCTTCATTGCGTTGAAGCCGTGGGAAGAACGGGTCGGCGGGTCGGCCCAGGAATTCATCGCGCGTAACAGAAGCAAATTGGCGAAGGTCGAAGGGGGGCAGCTGTTCCTGCAGGCCATCCCCGACGTCCGCACCGGTGGGCGGGTATCCAAGACCGAGTTCCAGTACACGCTCCAGGACTCCAATCTGGAAGAATTATTCACCTGGGCGCCCAAGGTTCTGGATAGGCTCAAGACGCTGCCGATGCTGCGCGACGTCACCACCGATCAGCAGACCGGCGGCACCACCGCCATGATTGAAATCGATCGCGACAAGGCGGCTCGGTTCGGCATCCAGCCCCAGGTGATCGACGACACGCTGTACGATGCGTTCGGGCAGCGGCAGGTGACCCAGTATTTCACCCAGGTGAATACTTACAAGCTGGTGCTGGAGGTCATGCCGGGCCAGGCGTCCGATATCGAGACCATCAACAGGCTGTACGTGAAGTCCTCGACCGGGCAGGCGGTGCCGCTGGGATCGTTCGTGAAGTGGACCACCGCGCCGGTACGTCCGTTGTCCATCAGCCACCAGAGCATGTTCCCTGCCATTACCATCAGCTTCAATCTGGCGCAGGGCGCGGCGCTGGGCGATGCGGTGACCGCGATCCAGGCGGCGATGCGGGAGATGCGGGCGCCGCTGTCACTGAGCACCTCATTCCAGGGCACCGCGCAGGCGTTCCAGGCTTCGCTGGCTTCGCAGCCTTACCTGATCGCGGCGGCGTTGATCACCGTCTACATTATCCTGGGCATCCTGTACGAGAGCTACATCCTTCCCATTACCATTCTGTCCACGCTGCCCTCCGCCGGCGTCGGCGCCTTCCTGATCCTGCGCGTCGCCGGAATCGATTTGTCAGTCATCGCGCTGATCGGGGTGATCCTGCTGATCGGCATCGTGAAAAAGAACGGCATCATGATGGTGGACTTCGCCATCTCGGCCGAACGATTGCGCGGTGTGGCGCCGCACGAGGCAATCCGCCAGGCGTGTCTGCTACGCTTCCGGCCCATCCTGATGACCACCATGGCGGCGTTGCTGACCGGACTGCCGCTGATGCTCGGCCACGGCGCGGGGTCGGAGCTGCGGCGTCCCCTGGGTTTCGCCATGGTGGGCGGGCTGGCGTTGAGCCAGATACTGACGCTTTACACGACGCCGGTGGTGTACTTGTACCTGTCGCGGTTCCAGGCTTGGCTGGTCGGCAGCACGACCCGGATGCCCACCCTGGCGGCGAAGCTCGGAGAGATGGAGGCCGACTAGGCCGGTCGACCGGGCTGGTTGCTCCCGACCGAGGGCTGACGCACACTGTGCCATCCACTCAGGGAGGTACACTATCATGGAAGTCCGTCTCGACGGTCGCGTCGCCATCATCACCGGGGCCAGCAAGGGTCTCGGCTACGCCATGGCCAAGGAATTCGCGGCCTCCGGCGCCAATGTCGCCATCCTGGCGCGCTCGCCGGATTCGCTGCAGGCCGCGGTTGCCTCCGCGAACGAAGGCGCCTCGGGAAAGGTCGCGGGGTTCGCCTGCGACGTGTCGAAGGCCGATCAGATCGAGAAGACCTTCGCCGACGTGGTGAAGACCTTCGGCAAGGTCGATATCCTGATCAACAACGCCGGCATGTCGCGCGCCATGCCGTCGGACAAGATCACCGATGAGATCTGGCAGGAAGACCTCGACCTCAAGCTGTTCGCCGCCGTGCGTCTGTCCCGCCTGTGCTGGCCGGGCATGAAGGAGCGTCATTGGGGTCGCATCATTAACGTGCTGAATACCGGGGCCAAGGCGCCGCGGGCCAACGGTGCACCGACAGCGGTGTCGCGCGCCGCCGGCATGGCGCTGATGAAGGTGATGTCGGCCGAGGGCGCGGCGCACGGCATCCTGGTGAACGGCATGCTGGTGGGCCAGATCGTGTCCGATCAGGTCGCCCGCCGCCACGCCGCCGAGGGCGCCAATATGCCGTTCGACGAGTTCGTGGCGAAGGTCGGGGCGTCGATCCCCGTTGGGCGCATGGGCAAAGCGGAAGAGTTCGCCGCCATGGCGTGCTTCCTGTGCTCGGATCACGCCGGGTTCACGACCGGGACGGCGATCAACATGGACGGCGGGGCTTCGCCGGTGGTTTGACGAGGCTTTGGTTTCCCCGCCTGCCGGGTAGCCGGCAGGCGGGGGATCTCGTGTCATTCCAGCGCAATATATATTACATATAAGATATAATAGAATTACCGGCCGACGACTTCCATGGCTCCTCGCTGTTTGGCATGGAGGGTACTGCACCGGGATCAAACACCACCTATGGCGCGCTTACGTTAGGCGTCACATGGAAGCCCGCGATGCCGGAGCCTGTCTCCGGGCTACTGATCCGTCCGGAAGTCCGTTGGGACCATGCCTTTACCAACAACCGGCCGTTCATCGCGCAACGCGACAACAACGCGTTCACCCTCGGTGCGGACGCGGTGCTGACGTTCTGAACCATGCAAAGGCAACTATATAAGTTTTATATACCAGCATGTCTCGGGTGCCATCGAACCTATATGGCACAGCGGCTAGTTGTTGTGTGCAACGCAGCATGCCGACCGCATGGTGTGGCATTGTTGCTGACCCAGGAGCATTCCCATGCTTGATCTCGTCTACATCCTGATCGGTGCCGCCTTTGTCGCCGTGTGCGTGCTTTACGCGCTCGCCTGCGACCAACTTTAGGGGGCGCGTCATGACACTCGATCTCACGCTCGGCGCGATCGTCACGGTCGGACTGTTGTTCTACCTGATTTACGCCCTGATCCGTCCAGAACGTTTTTGATCCTAGGGGATACACTCCCATGACCTTCAATGGCTGGCTACAGATCGCAATCTATTGCGCTCTGCTGATACTGCTGACCAAACCCATCGGCGGCTACATGACCCGGGTGTTCAACGGGGAGCGTACGGTGCTGTCGCCCGTCCTCCGCCCGGTCGAACGGGGTTTGTACCGCCTGAGCGGCGTCGATGAAACGCAGGAGCATCGCTGGGTGACCTATGCGGTCGCCATGCTGGCATTCACCTTCGCCGGTTTCATCGTGCTGTACGCCTTGCAACGGCTGCAGGCGGTTCTGCCATTCAATCCGGCGAACCAGATTGCCGTGACGCCCGACCTGGCGTTCAACACCTCGGTCAGCTTCATCACGAATACCAACTGGCAGTCGTACGTGCCGGAAACGACGATGAGCTACCTGGTGCAGATGGCCGGTCTGACGGTGCACAATTTTCTCAGTGCCGCCACCGGCATCGCTTTGGCGATCGCGCTTATTCGGGGTTTTTCCCGCAGGTCCGGCACGACGATCGGCAACTTCTGGGTCGATATGACCCGTTGCACGCTGTACATCTTGCTGCCGGTTAGCATCGTCGTCGGGCTGGTGTTCGTCTGGCAAGGCATGCCGCAGAGCCTGGCCGCCTATACCGAAGCGACGACGCTGGAAGGTGCCAAACAGATCATCGCCCAGGGGCCGGTGGCCTCCCAGGAGGTGATCAAAATGTTCGGCACCAACGGTGGCGGGTTCTTCAATGCGAACTCCGCGCATCCGTTCGAAAACCCGAACGCGCTGACCAACCTGATCCAAATCCTGCTGATCTTCTCCCTAGGCGCCGGCCTGACCAACGTGTTCGGCCGTATGGTGGGAAATCAGCGGCAAGGCTGGGCGATCTTCGCCGTCATGTTCGTGCTGTTCATGGCGGGAACGGTTACCACCTATTGGGCCGAGGCCGCGGGCAACCCCGCCTTCGCCGCGCTGCAAGTCGACCAGACCGCCAGCGCGCTGCAAGCGGGCGGCAACATGGAGGGCAAGGAGGTCCGGTTCGGCATCGCCAACTCGGCGCTGTTCGCCACCATCACCACCGACGCCTCCTGCGGCGCCGTCAACACCATGCACGACAGCCTGACGCCGCTGGGCGGCATGGTGCCGATGGTCAATATCATGCTGGGCGAAATCATCTTTGGCGGCGTCGGTTCCGGCCTGTACGGCATGTTGCTATTCGTTATCGTCGCGATGTTCGTCGCGGGTCTGATGGTCGGCCGCACTCCAGAATACATGGGCAAAAAACTGGAAGCGAAGGAGGTCAAGATGGCCATGCTGGGCATCCTGATCCTGCCGCTGTCGATGCTGGGCTTCACCGCGCTGGCAGTGGTGCTGCCCGACGGCACCGGCGCCCTCAACAATGCCGGGCCGCACGGCTTCAGTGAGGCGCTGTATGCCTTCGTCTCCGCCACCGGCAACAACGGCAGCGCCTTCGCCGGTCTGTCCGCCAACGTACCTTTCTGGAACAGCACGCTAGGTCTGGCGATGTTCATCGGCCGCTTTCTGATGATCATTCCGATGCTGGCAATCGCCGGATCGCTGGTGCGCAAGAAAATCGTGCCGGTGTCCGCGGGCACCTTCCCCACCGACGGCGGGCTGTTCGTCGGCCTGGTGGTGGGCGTGATCCTGATCACCGGCGGCCTGACCTTCCTCCCCTCCCTCGCCCTTGGCCCGATCGTCGAGCATTTGGCGATGCAGGCGGGCACTCTGTTCAACACAGGTTCGTAACATGGACATTCGTCACAAAGGGCGCGCCCACACAAGCATCATGGATCCGGCGATCCTGGTTCCCGCGATCGGGCAAAGCTTCACCAAGCTCGATCCGCGGCTGATGATCCGCAATCCCGTGATGTTCGTGGTGGAGGTGGTCGCCACCCTCACCACCATCATCCTGGCTCGGGACATAGCCACCCATGGCGAATATCTGGGCTTCACCACCCAGATCGTCATTTGGCTTTGGATTACCGTGCTGTTCGCCAACTTCGCCGAAGCAGTAGCGGAAGGCCGCGGCAAGGCGCAGGCGGCCACGTTACGGAAAGCGCGGACCGAGACGCAGGCCAAGCGCCTGCTGCAAGGGTCCGATGGGCGCTACGACCCCAAGGGCATCTACCAGCCCGTGGCCGCGCCGGACCTGAAACAAGGCGATGTCGTTCTGGTGGAAATGGGCGACCTGATCCCCAGCGACGGCGAGGTTGTCGAGGGCATCGCATCGGTCGACGAATCCGCCATCACGGGTGAATCGGCGCCAGTCATCCGCGAATCCGGCGGTGACCGCTCGGCTGTCACTGGTGGCACCCGTGTGCTGTCGGACTGGATCGTGGTGCGGATTACTGCCGCGCAGGGCTCCACCTTCCTTGATCGCATGATCGCGCTGGTGGAGGGCGCTGAGCGGCAGAAGACCCCGAATGAGATCGCGCTGAACATCCTGCTCGCCGGACTCACGATCATCTTCGTGTTCGCGGTGGCGACCATCCCCAGCTTCGCGGCCTATGCGGGTGGGAGCGTGCCGGTGGTGATCCTGGTGGCGCTGTTCATCGCGCTGATCCCGACCACCATCGGCGCGTTGCTGTCGGCCATCGGCATCGCCGGCATGGATCGCCTGGTGCGGTTCAATGTGCTGGCGATGTCTGGACGCGCCGTCGAAGCAGCCGGCGACGTGGATACCCTGCTGTTGGACAAGACCGGCACTATCACTTTGGGCAACCGGCAGGCGACCGAGTTCCTGCCGCTGACCGGGGTCAGTGCCACCGAACTGGCGGACGCCGCGCAGCTTGCCTCGTTGCCTGACGAAACGCCGGAGGGCCGCTCCATCGTCGTGCTGGCCAAGGAGAATTACGGCATCCGCGGCCGCGAGATGGCACCGATGGGCGCACATTTCATCCCGTTCTCCGCGCATACGCGGCTGTCCGGCATCGACTTCGACGGTTCGTCCATCCGCAAGGGGGCGGTCGACGCGGTGCTGGCCTGGGTGCGAGCATCGATCGACGCGGCCACGGCGAACGGCGATGTGGGGACCACCGTTCGTGGTTCCGTCGGCGACGCGGCGGTGAGGGAATTGAGCGCCAGGGCGGAGGAAATCGCCAAAGCCGGTGCCACGCCCCTGGCTGTCGCCCGGGACGGCCGTCTGCTCGGCGTCATCAATCTGAAGGACATCGTCAAAGGCGGTATTAGCGAGCGGTTTTCCGAGTTGCGCCGTATGGGCATTCGCACCGTGATGATCACCGGCGACAACGCCTTGACCGCCGCCGCCATCGCCGCCGAGGCGGGGGTGGACGACTTCCTGGCGCAGGCCACACCGGAGGCCAAGCTGAAGCTGATCCGCGACGAGCAGGCGCAGGGCAAGCTGGTGGCCATGTGCGGCGACGGCACCAACGACGCACCGGCGCTGGCGCAGGCCGATGTCGGCGTGGCGATGAACACCGGAACCATGGCGGCGCGCGAGGCCGGCAACATGGTGGATCTGGATAGCGACCCCACGAAGCTGATCGAGATCGTGGAGATCGGCAAGCAGCTCTTGATGACCCGTGGCGCGCTGACCACGTTCTCCATCGCCAACGATGTGGCGAAATATTTCGCCATGATCCCGGCAATGTTCATCGCTTTCTACCCGCAGCTTCAGGCGCTGAACGTCATGCACCTGAGCAACCCGCGCAGCGCCATCCTGTCAGCGATTATCTTCAACGCGCTGATCATCGTCGCGCTGATCCCGCTGGCGTTGAAGGGGATTGCCTACCGGCCGATCGGCGCCGCCGCGCTGCTCCGCCGCAACCTATTGATCTACGGCCTGGGCGGCATCGTCGTGCCCTTCATCGGCATCAAGCTGATCGACATGTTCGTGACCGCTACCGGCCTCGCGTAAGGATAAACGACAAATGCTCCAACAAATCCGCCCCGCCATCGTGATGATCGTCGTGATGACCGTCATCACCGGTCTGATTTATCCGCTCGGTATGACCGGCGTCGCCCAGGTCCTGTTCCCGTATCAGGCCAATGGCAGCCTGATCGAGAAGGACCGCAAGATGATCGGTTCGGCGTTGATCGGGCAGAACTTTGCCGCGGAGAAATACTTTCATGGCCGCCCGTCCGCGACCACGGATACCGATCCGAACGATGCGACCAAGACCGTGCCGGCGCCGTACAATGCTGGGAACTCCGGCGGGTCGAATCTGGGGCCGACTTCGCAGGCCTTGGTCGACCGGGTGAAGGGCGATGCCGCGACGCTGGCCGCCGAAAACCCCGGCACGCCGATCCCATCGGACCTGGTGACGACATCCGCTAGCGGTCTCGATCCCGACATCTCCCCCGCCGCCGCGTTGTTCCAGGTGAAACGTGTGGCGAAAGCCCGCGGATTGGCCGAAGATCGCGTCCGCCAACTGGTGGAAGCGCACATCGCCGGCCGCCTCGCGGGCATCATCGGTGAGCCGCATGTCAACGTGCTGCAACTCAATTTGGATCTGGACGCGCTGGGGAAGGGCTAGGACGCCCGCACCGCCGTGAGCGACCGCCGCCCTTCTCCAGACGCGCTTCTCAAGGAAGCCGAACGCGCTCACCGGGGCCGCCTCAGGATCTTCCTCGGGGCGGCCCCTGGCGTTGGCAAGACCTATGAAATGCTGTCCGCTGCGCGGGCCCAGAAGGCCGAGGGCGTCGACCTCGTCGTCGGCGTCGTGGAAACCCACGGACGGGCGGAAACCGAGGCACTGACCGCCGGCCTGGAAATCGTCCCGCGCCATGTGGTGGCCTACAAAGGTTACCAGTTGGAGGAGATGGACCTCGACGCCATTCTGGCGCGTCACCCCAAACTGGCGCTGGTCGACGAACTCGCGCACACCAACGTGCCCGGCAGTCGGCATCCCAAGCGGTACTTGGACGTGGAGGAGCTGCTCGCCGCCGGCATCGACGTCTACACCACGCTGAACATCCAGCACGTCGAAAGCCTCAACGATGTCGTGGCGCGCATCACCCGCATCCGGGTGCGGGAGACAGTGCCGGACTCCGTCATCGAAAACGCCGACGATATCGAGCTGGTGGACCTGACCCCCGGCGACCTGATCCAGCGCCTTCGCGAGGGCAAGGTCTACGTCCCCAAACAGGCCGAACGCGCCATCCAGCATTACTTCCAGCCGGGTAACCTGACGGCATTGCGAGAACTGGCGCTGCGCCGCACCGCGCAACGGGTCGACAACCAAATGGTCGACTACATGCGGAGCCACGCTATCCAAGGCCCCTGGCCGGCGGGGGAGCGGATTCTTGTCAGTGTGGAGGGCGGTGTTAAGGCGACTTCCATTGTCCGCCATGCCAAACGACTGGCTGATCAAATGCGCGCCCCGTGGTCGGCGATTAACGTCGAAACCGCGCGCGGCGAGGGAGACAAGGACAGCGCCGCCGCCGCGCTGCGTCTCGCGCAGCGTCTGGGCGGGGAGCCGGTGTTGATCCCCGGCGCCGACGTGGTCGAAACGGTCATCGATTACGCCCGCGCGAACAACGTCACCACGATCGTGCTGGGCAAGACCACCAAGCCCGGGTGGCGACGCCTTTTCGCCGGGTCGGTCACCCAGCGCTTGATGGAACGCGCTGGCGGCATCGACATCCACGTGGTGGAGGCGCAGCCGGAGGGGGCGGAACCAAACCGAGCGCCGGAGGCAGTCGCGCCCGCGCCTGATATCCAGCCGTATCTGACCAGTCTTTTGCTGGTGCTGGCCGCCATTCCGGTCGCGATGGGGCTGCGGTCTCTGTTCGACGTTACCAACGTGCCGCTGGTCTTCCTGACGGCCATTCTGCTCAGTGCCGCGCGCGATGGGCTGTGGCCGTCGCTGTTCGCCAGTTTGGGCGCGGTGCTGGCCTACAATTTCTTCTTTCTGCCACCGCTGTACACCTTCACCATCGCCGACCCGCAGAATGTGGTGGCGCTGTTCTTCTTCGGCATCGTGGCAACCATCGCCAGCAACCTCGCGTCCCGCGTGCGCAGCCAGGCCGTTGCCGCGCGGCTGCGCGCCAAGACCACCGATGATCTGTATCAATTCAGCCGCAAGCTGGCGGGCGCGGTGACGCTGGACGATCTGCTGTGGGCCACCGCGCACCAGATCGCGCTGATGCTGCGGGTGCGGGTCGTGCTGCTGCTGCCGGACGGCGACACGATAACGGTGCGCGCTGGCTTCCCACCGGAGGACCAGTTGGAGGAAGCCGACCTCGCTGCCGCGAAATGGTGCTGGCGGAAGAACCACGTCGCGGGCCGGGGCTCCGACACGCTGCCGGGCGCGAAATGGCTGTTCCAGCCGATGCGCACCGGGCGTGGTTCGGTAGGTGTGGTCGGCGTGATCCGCGACGAGTCCGGGCCGTTGCTGACCCCGGACCAGCAGCGGCTGCTGGATGCGCTGACCGATCAGGCTGCTTTGGCGATAGAGCGGGTGCATCTGGCGCGCGACCTGCACCTGGCGCGGCTGCAAGCTGAGACTGACCGGCTGCGGAACGCGCTGCTGACCTCGATTTCCCACGATCTGCGCACACCTTTGGCGTCCATCGTTGGGTCGGCCAGCAGCCTGAGTTCCCGCGATATGACGCTGGATGGGCCGACGCGGGACTCGCTGGTCACGACGATTCTGGAGGAAGCCGAACGACTGAACCGGTTCATTAACAACCTGCTCGACATGACCCGACTGGAGTCTGGGGCGCTACGGCCGCGTTCCAGCCTGATCGTGCTGTCCGATGTCATTGGGGCAGCGTTGCAACGAGCCGCCAAAATCCTGGCAAACCATACGATGGAAGTGGACCTGGCCACCGGCCTGCCCATGTTGCGGCTCGATATGGTTCTGTTCGAACAGGTGCTGTTCAATCTGCTGGATAACGCCGCGAAATATACCCCCGCCGGCACGACCATCAGCCTGCGCGCCTGGCGGGACGGTGGGTTTGTGCGTTTGCAGGTGCTGGATGAGGGCGATGGCATCCCGCCGGAAGACCTGGAACGCGTGTTCGATAAATTCTATCGTGCCCGTGGTGCCGATCGGCGGCGGGCGGGCACCGGGCTGGGGCTGGCGATCTGCCGGGGTTTCGTGGAAGCCATGGGCGGCACCATTGTCGCCGCCAACCGCACCGACCGCTCTGGCGCGGTTTTGACGATTACGTTGGCGGTGCCCGACGACGCACCGTTGCCTGAGGATACGCTAACATGAGTTCCGGAGCCGGCCCGTTACGTGTTTTGGTAGTGGACGACGAGCCCGCGATTCGTCGCTTCCTGCGCGTTGGCCTGGCCGCCCAGGGCTACGTCGTCTCGGAAACCGAGGAAGGCGGCAAGGCCATCGATACGGCCCGCCGCGGTGGCGCCGACCTGATCCTGCTGGATTTGGGCCTGCCCGATATCGACGGCATCGAGGTGTTGAAAGGTATCCGCGAGATGCCCAGCACCGTGCCGATCATTGTGCTGACCAGCCGCGACGATGAGGCAATTAAGGTGGAGGCACTGGACCTCGGCGCCGACGACTACGTGACGAAGCCCTTCGGCATCGACGAACTACTGGCGCGGATCAGGGCGGCGCAGCGGCACCGGCTGCAAAAGCAGGGGGAGACGCCGGTGTTTCGCTGCGGCGACCTAACGGTCGATCTGGTGCGGCGTATCGTTACGGTAAGGGGCGAGGAGGTAAAGTTCTCCCCGCGCGAGTATGAGGTCCTGCGCCTGCTGGTGGCACATGCCGGCAAAGTGCTGACCCACCGCTTCATGCTGCAAGCGGTCTGGGGCGGGGAGACGGACGTGCAATACTTGCGCATCTACATTCGGGCGTTGCGGCAGAAGATAGAACCGGACCCCGAGCAGCCGCGGTATATTTTGACGGAGACGGGGGTTGGGTATCGGCTGCGGCCCGCGGACCGGGACTGAGTGGACACCATGGATATCGCCAACCTCATCACCCCCGAACGGATCGCCCTGGACCTGAAGGTCAAGGACAAGGCGCAGTTGTTGCGGGATCTCGCGGTGCGGGCGGAAGCGGCTGGTGCGGGGGTTGCCGCGTCCCGTATTCTGGTGGCTCTCACGGCGCGGGAGGCGTTGGGATCCACTGGCCTCGGAAAGGGTTTTGCTCTGCCACATGCCCGGTTGGAGGGACTGTCGGGTTGCTTCGGTCTGTTGGTTCGGCTGGCGCGGCCGATCGATTATGCCGCGATCGACGGGCAGAAGGTGGATGTCGTGGTGCTGCTGCTGACCCCGGCGGACGGCGACGCCAGCCATCTCGCGGCGCTGTCCTTGGTTTCGCGCCGCCTGAGGGAGGGCGGCATCCTGGGACGGATAAGACGCGCCGAGGGGAGCATATCCGTCATGGGAATGCTGTCCGAGGCTTCAGCTGCCGGGACTTAGACCATGATCGTTTGAGGTTGCATCAACCGCCGTGTCCGATCATGGTCTAATTCTTTGTTTGATCGCGAGATTCACGCCTTCGACGGGTCAACCTCAGGCGATCACGCTCTA
>CAIYDT010000159.1 GCA_903924985.1 uncultured Acetobacteraceae bacterium | reverse complement strand
TTGGCGTAGCTGGGCCGAGCCACCTGGGCAGTTACCAAAAAAGTTATACGCAGGGCATCACAGTTTCGTTAATATACGAGCAATCAATTACCTAAGCTTCCCGGTAGCTGGCCGGTGCCTTATCGGCAAGGATTATGCGATCGTGACGGATTTGACGACTGCGGCGCTCCAAGCGCGCTTTTTCGCGGGCGCGCTTAATGGGCTATTTCAATGACTGCCAAACGAAACCGGCCCTCGGGCATGCGCTTGGTGGGTTGGGTTCGACGTGATCGGCGGGCTCTTTTGCGCACGACCGCGTTGCAGGCTACGGCCTTGATGGTGCTGGCGGCATCCGCAGGTATCCGAAGTTCCGCCGCCGCGCCCCCGGCGCCCAACACCGGCCCACAAGGTGGGGTTGTAGTAGGCGGCGCTGTTACGATTGCCAATCCGAACGCTCAGAATACGACCGTCATCCAGGGCACACAGCGCGGTGCGGTGAACTGGCAGAGCTTCGATGTCGGGGCACAGCACACCGTCACGTTCAAACAACCTTCCACTCAATCCATCACGCTGAACAAGGTGGTTGGGCCGGATCCATCACAAATTGCGGGTAAGATCTCGGCCAACGGCCAGATCGTGCTGATGAACCAGTCGGGCGTGGCTTTTAGCCAGGGCTCGCAAGTCAACGCCGCCGGGCTCGTGGTGACCACATCCGGGCTCAGCGCGGAAAACACCCGGAAATTCATCGCCGGTGGCGCGCTGGCCATGGATCAGGCGCCGAAGCCTGGCGCGCAGATCGTCAATGAGGGCACGCTTACGATCGCCGAGGGCGGTCTGGCCGCGCTCGTCGCGCCTTCCGTCGTCAACAAAGGGGTCATTCAAGCCAAGCTCGGCAAAGTGACGCTGGCAGGTGCCGAAAAGCACACGATCGATCTTTACGGCGACGGCTTGCTGTCGATCGACGTCACGCAGCAGGTTCATCAGGTGCCGGCTGGGCCGGACGGCAAGGCGGTCACGGCCCTGGTAACGAACACCGGCACGATCGTTGCCGATGGCGGTAAGGTGGTGCTGACGGCCAAAGCGGTCGATGGGATTGTTCAGACACTGGTTTCGGCCGGCGGCACGATCCAGGCTAATAGCATTGGAGCGCGTACCGGCACCGTGGTTGTGCAGGGACGTGGCGGCGATGTGCGGGTAGATGGGAAGATCTCGGTCGCTGGCACCTCTGCCGGGGAGAAGGGTGGCCAGGTCGCGGTTAACGCTACCGGGGCGGTGACGGTCAGTTCTGCTGCACGCATCGATGCCTCGGGCCAGGCTGGCGGTGGCGTCGTTGCCCTAGGCACCACCCTGGCGCGTGCCAAGGCGGGGGCGAGCGTCCCGCCGAAGCTGACCGCTGCGAAAACCACGATCGAGGCTGGTTCCAGGATATCCGCCGACGCCACCATCAGCGGCCATGGCGGTAAGGTCACCGTGCTCAGCACGCAATCGACCCAAATGGCGGGCGCGGTCAGCGCCAGAGGTGCCGGGCAGGGCGGTAATGGCGGCTTTGTGGAAGTGTCCGGTGCGTCCGGCTTTGCGCTTACCGGCGCGGTTGATCTCGCGGCACCATCCGGACGGACCGGCACGCTGCTGATCGATCCATACGATCTAGTACTCAGCAACAGCCAGCCGGGCAGCTCCGTGCCGATCACTGTTCCAGCGCCGAGCGGCGGAACGTCTACGGTGCTGGCGGCCGACGCACCGTCGGCGAAGGGTAGTGTGGCCTGGCTCGATCTCGCGGTGTTGAACGCGTCCGCAGCCAACGTGGTGTTGCAGACACTTCATGACCTATCCGTGGTTTACACGGCCGATGGGGCGAATGCCATCAGTCTGGGCACGAACGCGCTTACCCTGCAGGCTGGCAATAATTTGTCGGTCGATCGTGGCATCACGATTTCGGCGTCTGCGCTGACGTTGGCGTCAGGCTATAATTTCACCACGTCGATGGCGTCGAATGCGGGTGGGATTGTGCTCGGGTCGACCATCGGCGCCAAAGCTCTGACGGCTCCCACTGCGATCCATGCATCGACGGTCACACTGCAGGGCGGCACCGGCGGTGTTATCCTGACTGACAGTTTGATCGGATCAGCACTGAAGCCGGTCATTACTCTGGACATTAGCTCGAACGGTGGCGGCGTATCGCAATTGGCCGCGGGGGCCATTTATGCCAACACGCTCACCAGCAGCAGTGGTGTTGATGGGGCTTTCAGCCTGCTCGCTACGGCAAACCAGATCCAGGCGCTGCAGACCCTGCAGGTGGGAACGGATTTCACCCTCAACAATGCCAGCTCGTTGACCGTCGCGACGGGTAGCGCGGTTGGCGGCCCGGGTAGCACTGGCATTGCGGCGAACGGAACATTGACGATCAACGGTACGGTCACTGGCTCGCACATTGATCTGCGGGCAGGGGATATCGTCATTGATGGCGCCGTCGTGGCGAGTGGTGCTCCATT
Organism: uncultured Acetobacteraceae bacterium; assembly: GCA_903924985.1. GTDB lineage: Bacteria > Pseudomonadota > Alphaproteobacteria > Acetobacterales > Acetobacteraceae > Rhodopila. The sequence goes on along the minus strand of CAIYDT010000159.1, from coordinate 2,168 downwards.
GGCATCGGTCCTGCTTACAACGGTGGATCCGTTTGCTAATGTAACTGCGTCGTATTTCGGTCTGGGCGCGGCAAGTCTAAGTCCGGGTGGAGGGACCGCTATCCTTGGCCAAGTCGCTTCAGTGACTGCAACGGGAATCATTGCTGGAAAGATTGGCACGTCACTTGTGAATGCCGGCACGATCCAAACCACGGATCCCGTTCTTGGCCGAATTGTTTTCATTGCGGGTGGCGACATCAGCGAGACCGCTGGTTTCGGGACTATCAACACGGCAAATTTCGCAGCCATTGCAGGCTCGACCTTTGCCGGGACGAAAAGCGCATCTGGCGGCAGTATCAACCTAACGAGTACCGCTGGCGCGAACAAGATCAATACAATTGGTACTTTAAGTGCCTGGTCGGCCGATGGGCTTAGCGGGGGCGATATCAATGCTCAGTTCAGTCCGCCAGGATCGGATTTAGTACTCACAAACAACATCACTGCTGACGGTGCCCTCCGACTAAGCAGCGACGGGGGAATCAATCAGCATTCGGGCACGACCATCTCCTCTGGACGATCGGGGGGAGTTGGTGTGCCCGCCATCGATCTTCTGGCGACGGGTGGTGACGTCACCCAGGCCGGTGCGGCATCGATACAGGCAATGGCTGCTGGAGGCTGGACGCGCATACAAGCAAGCGGGTCGATACAACTCGCGGGTACCGTACAGTCGGATCCGACAAGCAGCAGGTTAAGTCTGATAGCTGGCAAGACGATTCTACAGAATGGAGTACTGACGACCGGTTCCCTGAGTGGTGGCGCGATCGGATCCGTCAGCCTGATGGGAGCTACGCCGACAAGCAACCGGATCGCCGTTCTGGGATCCTTTAACGCAGGCAATTTTACGCTGAATGACGGCACGGCACTTACGGTTGGCGGCGCGGTGCACGGCGGTGCGTTCGCGACAATCGTCGATGCTTCAAGTCTGACCGTCAGTGGCATCGGCGGTATAGGCGCCAACAATATCTCACTGACCGGCACGGTCTTGGCTGTCCAGGGCATCATCTCGGATGGCGGTGCGGGCACCGTGGCTTTGTTCGCGACCGGGGGCGGAATTACAGAAGTCGGTACGCTCGTGGCCGGCAACTTGTCGGGTAATTCGACCGGCAATGTTTCGCTCGGACAAGCGTCTAATCAAATTGGGACGCTAACCGGCTTTACGGTCTCGGCCGGAAACTTCGCTCTGGCGGATAGCGCGGCATTGACAGTAACTGGCGCGGTTCAGGTGAGTGCCGGCAATACGCTATCGTTTGCCGCTGATCATTTTAGCATTGCTCAACTCGGTAATCTGAATGCTCCAGGCGGGTTGGTAGAACTGGGTCCGCTGAACTCCGGTCAGGCGCTGACCGTTGGGACGAGCAGCTTTGCGTCGATCAATGCAAGCAACATTCGTATTGGTCAGAGTATCCCGGGTGGCAACACCAAAGCGGCAGGCGTGGATTTCAATGGAAATGTGACCTTTGCGGGTACGTTAGACGTCGTTGCTTCTGGCTCGGTAACCCAAACGGCGGGCGTAGTGAGCGTCGGGACCTTGTCTGGATCCTCTGACGGCTTCAGCTTCACGCAGTCCGGAAATATGATCCCCATCGTTAGCAACTACGATGCCGGCGCTGGCTTGTTCGCACTGCGTGATCAGTCTGCATTGAGTGTCACTGGCAACCTTGCTGGATCGGAGATCAGGCTTGCAACGAACGGAACCTTAAACCTCTCTGGCGTATTGAATGCTGGCGGTATTGGTACGGTAGATCTATCGGCTTCCAGCCTGCTTCAGACTGCAGGACAGATAATAGCCGGTTCGTTGGTAAGCACCGGTGGGATAAGTGGCAGCGCGTCGCTGGGACAAGCCGCCAACAAGATCGCGAGCCTGGGGAATTTCACGACCAAGACGGGTTTCACGCTGATCGACGGCCAGGCGCTGACGGTGTCGGGCGCGGTGTCGGATGGTCATTCGGCGGTGCTGACCGATGCCGGGTTTGCGCTGACGGTGGCCTCGGGCGGCAGCGTGTCGGCGCCGGCGGTTTCGCTGACGGGTGACAGCCTGAGCATCGCCGGCAGCGTCAGTGGTCCGACCTCGGTGGCGCTGACTGCGGCCTCGACGATCGCCATTCCGGGCAGCGTGAGTGGCGGTTCGG
>CAIYDT010000158.1 GCA_903924985.1 uncultured Acetobacteraceae bacterium | reverse complement strand
CGATCAGCCGCAAACAATTCCAAATGCGATTCCCCTGGGGCAGCAGCAACCATGCCGCCACCCGTTGCCGGCGGTGAAACGCCTGGATGGTAACGGCGATCGATCCCAACATCAGGACGATGACCAGCAAGCCGAGGCCAGGATTCCGCAACCCGAAGAATGCCGCCGGCCAAGCCGCGTTAGCCGCGAGTTGCCAGCCCCAGGCCCGCAACGCCGCGTGGCTGCCAGGGCGCAACCAGACCAGCCATGCCGCCACCCCGATGGAGAGGTAAAGAACGGTCCAGGCCGGCGCGAACACCCAGTTCGGGGGCGTGCCGGGCGGCGCGGTCAAAGACGGGTACCAGTGGCGCATGGCGTCGGCGGTCAACGACCCGCCAGCGGCTCCGACCAAAAGGCACAGCCCCACGAAGCCGAGCAGCGCCGCCGCTGCTCCGGGAACCGATCGTCGTTCGCGTCGCATTGTCCGCCGGAAGACACATCTCCCTGGCTTGGAGTTACCATCCGTTTACGCGGGACCATATGGCGACGATTTCGTCCCCACCGTCCACCACGAAATAGCGGTCGTGCGCCGCCGCCGTCATGCAGGTGTGGTTGGGGGCGATGCGCAACAACCCCCCGACCGGCAATTCGATGGGACGCGCGGGTTCCACCTCGATCACCCCATGCTCCTGATACGCTCGGCGGACCACCGCGTTGCCGTAGCTGCGCTGCCCAGCGAGGTCGAGCACCAGCCCGAACCCGTAGTCGCGCGGCGCGGATTCCGTGCTGCGGTCCTTGGATAAAGCCAGGCCACCGGCATCGACCAGCAGCTTGCCTGGGCGGCGGCCGATCACGCTGGTCAGCACCGTGACGGCGATGCCGTCCAGTCCGTGAGTTTCAATCTCCGCCTGAAACAGGTCGCCGAACATATAGACGCCGGCGCGCATTTCCGTCAGCCCCGCGAGGTTTTCCGCATGCCGGGCTGTGGGGGAACTGCCGGCAGACACGATGGAAATAGTATGACCAGCATCGCGCAGCCGGTTGGCGGCCAACGTGACGCTACCGCGTTCCTGTTCGGCGATGCGCGACATGTCCCGCACGCTGCGTCCCGAGTACGAGTGACCGGCATGAGTCATCACGCCGGTCAGTGCCGGACCCAGGACTTGTGCGATGTCCATCAGCTGGTCACTGTCGGAGGCGACGCCACCGCGCCCCTCCCCACAATCGATTTCGATCAACGTGCGGGGCGGCTTGTTCTGGGTGGCGACGACGGCGGCGGTGTCGATGTCGTCGGTGATGACAATGATGTCGGCGCCGGCTTCGTTCAGCTGTGTCACATGCTCCAATTTTCGCGGGGTGATGCCGACCGCGTAGAGAATGTCGGTGATGCCGTGCGACAGGAAGTATTCAGCTTCGGCGACGGTGGAGACGGTGATGCCGCCGGGTTGGCCCTCCAGCGCCAGGCGCGCGACCTCGATGGATTTGGCGGTTTTCATGTGCGGACGGAGCGGCACGCCCAGGCGCGCCAACTGCCCCGACATCGCCCGCAGATTGCGGGTGAGGATCGTGCGATCCAGCACCAGGCAGGGGGTGGGAAGGTCGGCCAATCTCATGCGGGCGGTGTCCAGTTGGCTGTGTCGTCGATCGGCAGCACCGGACGGGGCATGTTCCGCCAGGGGAAGCGCGACAGGATAGGGCTGGTCAGGCCGGGGGCATCGACTTCCACCACGTCCTGGTGACGAAAGAACTCATCGAAGCCGCCCCGGAAATGGCCGCGCGATTTGACAACCACAACGCGGGCGGCGGCGATGTCCAGGCCGAAGGCTTCGAAGAAGATGGGATCGGCGCACTGGTATCGCAGACCGACGACGACGACCGTGATACCGCCGATATCCAGCGCCACGCCGACGCCGATATCCAGCGTGTTGTTGGCGTAAATCCCCCGCCGCCCACGCAAAAATTGCGGCGCGAGGGCGCGCACTTTGGCCTCGGCGGTGAAGGGCTTGGAGAATTCGTCGCCACCGTCGCGGTTGAAATGCGCCGTGAAGGTGTTGCCGACGCCGTGCAGGCGGGCCTCGGCGGCCAGCGCGGGATCGTGGATGACGCCAACCAGCGCGTCTTTAACGCCGGCTTTCAGGAAGGCTTCGAGAATCCACATCGTGTTGCCGCGCCCGCCGCCGCCGGGATTGTCGGCGACGTCGGCGAAGACAAGGGCGTGGGTGGAGCGGTCTTCGGTCTTTTTCGCCGCGGCGACGGCATCATCGAGCGAGGTCAGCGCCGGTTTGAATTGGTCCCGCCGTTCCCACCCGGCGATGGCGATTTCCTTGGCCAGATCGTGCGCGGCAGCCGCGTCGGTCGCGGTAATGACGGCGGTCAGGCCGTTGAACGGGGTGTCGGCGTAAGCGAAGCCGCCCATGACGGACACGTTCAAGACTCGGCCTACGTACGGCGCCTCCCGCATGCGGCGTTGGCCGAGGTCGATCAGTTCACCGTAGGGACGGTGCGGCGCGTCCTGGCCCGTCAACATGGTCACGGTGGGCGGCACGATTGGCAGGCGGATGTGGGCGAGGTGGGTTTTGGTGCCGGTGAGGAGCTGCCGCATGACCTGGGCCGACTCGGCACCGCGCTCGCGCATGTCGAGATGGGGGTTGGTACGGTAGCCGATATAGGCATTCACCAGTTCCACATTGGCAGCGGAAACGTTCGCGTGCAGGTCGTAGGAGGCCACCACGGGGATGTCGTTACCCCTTACGCGGCGGATCATCGCCAGCAGTGTGCCCTCGGGGTCGTCGTCGTCGGTCGTCAGGCCGGCGCCGTGCAGCACGCAGTAGACGCCGTCGAGGTGTCCGGCCTCGGTCAGGTCGCGTTCCCAGTTTTCCATCATGCGGCCGAAGAACGCCGCGTCCACCGGGCCATTGGGTTCGGCCATTGCCAGCAGGCTCGGCACCGGCTCCCATGGGCCGGCTGCGTCCATGTCCGCGATGAAGCCGGGCAATTCGCCGAGCATGGACGGGGCGGTTAGGCGGGCGTTGGTGAGCATGGCAAGCCCGCCCATGAGGGTGCGGGCCTCGAAGTCTTCCTGCGTGGCGACCGGGGCGAAGCGGTTGCATTCGATAGAGAAGCCCAGGAGGGCGATGCGGGGTGGGGTCATGATTGCCCGCCATGACGATGGAACAGTTTCACAGCACCACCCCCAACAATTCCGCGATCCTCGGTGTCGCCTTCAACCCACTGCCGGTCAGCACCAGCACCGTCGTTTGCTCCGGCCCGATCGCCCCCGACGCCAGTAACTTGCCCAGCGCCGCGGCGGCCTGAGCGGACGTGGGTTCGACGTAGACGCCCATCCCCGCCAAATCGAGGGTCGCCTTGGCGATCTCGGCCTCGGTCAGGTGCACCGCGCCGCCTCTTGTTTCGCGCAGGGCGCCAAGCACCTCCCTCAACCGCAAAGGCTGTGCGATGGCGGTGCCCTCGGCGATGGTGGGGCGGATCTCGGCGGGCAGAAGCCTGTCCATGCCGGCCAGGAAGGCGGCAGCGATGGGGCCGCAATTCTCCGGCTGGGCGGCGAAGATGCGCGGCATGCGATCGATCTGGCCGGCACGCAGCAATTCGGCGAACCCTATCTCACAGCCCAGCACGTTCGACCCCGCCCCGCAGGGCGTGATGATGTTGTCGGGGGCGCGAAACCCCAGGTCCTCCCACAATTCGTACGCCAGGGTCTTGGTGCCGTGCAGGAAAAACGGGTGCCAATTGTGGCTGGCGTAGAAAATGGTCTCCGATCGCGCCACGGCGGCGTCGGACGTCGCCTGCCGGTTGCCGGGGATCAGCTCCACCATGGCGCCGTGCGCCCGCATCTGCACGGTCTTGGCGGGGCTGGTGGAATCCGGCGCCATGATCGTCGCCCGCATCCCCCCAGCGGCGGCGTAGGCGGCAACGGCGGCACCGCCATTCCCAGAACTGTCCTCCAGAACATGGGTCACGCCCTGAGCCCTTAAGAACGACAGCATCACGCTGGCGCCGCGGTCCTTGAAGCTGCCGGTGGGCATGAACCACTCGCACTTCAGATGCACGTCCGCACCATAAACGCGGCGAGGGATCAGCGGCGTGCAGCCCTCCCCCATGGTGATGGGGTTGTCGGTTTGCATCGGGAACGCCGCCCGATAGCGCCACAGGCTGCGCGTCGCGGTGTCGATGTCACCGCGCCCGATCCCCGGCAGCGGAGTCAGCAACAGCGGCGCGTGGTCCGGCCCGCACCAACGCGGCGGGTCGAGGGGGAAGGTATGGCCGGTGCGCGGGTCGAGGTATGCAGTCATCGACAGAGTGTGGGGAAGGATGGCGCTGGCCTCAAGGGGTGGCCATCGTTGTTTGGTGCTCTATCATCGCGGGGTAACCCAATATGAGGAGACGACACGTGGCCTTCTTCGAACTGCGTAAATACAAAGTGAACCCCGGCAAGCTCGCTGGCTGGGTGAAGATAATGGAAGAGGAGATCATCCCGTTCCAGGTCTCCAAGGGCATGGTCATCTGCGGCAGCTACCAGGGCGAGACGGACGAGTCCGTCTACGTCTGGATCCGCCGCTTCGACAGCGAGGAGCAGCGCGTCCAGCTCTACAAGGACGTGTACGAGAGCGAATACTGGAAAACCCAGATCGCCCCGCGTGTGCCGGAATATCTGGATCGTCCCGGCAATGTCATCACGCGTCTTGTCGCGACACCCCGCTCGCCGGTGCAATAATTTATACTAACCAGCGTTAAAGCTGACACACCGTACGTGCAGCACCGTCATGCCGGGTTAACGAGGCCCGGAAAGGCGGCTCCAGCGCCCGCTGCTATTACGCGGATAGTGCCGACGCGATCTCCGCGAGCGTCGGCACTTTCTCCGCCGGCCCCATCGTCGCCAAGGTCGGTGTCGACCGGAAATGCCGAACAGCGGCGCGCTGGATGTCTTCGGTGGTGACGGCGTTGATCTTGGACACGGTCTCCTGCGTTGGAACGACCCGGCCGAACACCTGAATTTGGCGCGCGATCTGCTCGCAGCGGCTGCCGGTGCTTTCCAGCGACATCAGCAGCGATGCCTTCACCTGGGCGCGGGCGCGTTGCAGCTCGGCTTCCGTGACTTCGGTCTGGACCTTGCGGAGCTCGTCGAGCGTGACGGGCATGACTTCGGCGGCTTCGCTCTCGCCGGTGCCGGCGTAGATGCCGAACAGGCCGCCATCCACGAACGGCGACGCGAAGGAATAGATGGAATACACCAGTCCCCGCTTTTCGCGGATTTCCTGGAACAGCCGCGACGACATGCCGCCGCCGAGCAGCGTCGATAGCAGCAAAGTGGGATAGTAGTCCTGGTCGCCGAAGCCGACGGACGGGAAACCCAGCACCATGTGCACCTGATCGAGGTCCCGGTCTTCCCGAAACTCGCCGCCCTTGTAGACAGCGTCCTCGATGGGGAGGGCCTTTTCCGCGGGGAGGTCCGCAAAGTGCTTCTCCACCAGTTCCAGCATGGCGTCGTGGTGCAGATTGCCGGCGGCGGCGATGACGATGTTGGAATGGGCGTAGTGCCGCTTCATGTATCCCGTCAGCATGCGGCGGGGCATGTTCTTAATGCCCTCCTCGGTGCCCAGAACCGGGCGGCCGAGGGGCTGGGTGGGGTACGCGACTTCCTGGAAATGGTCGAAGATTATGTCGTCCGGCGTATCGTTGGCCTGGCCGATTTCCTGCAGGATGACGCCGCGTTCGCGCTCAAGTTCCTCCGGCTCGAAAGTCGAATGGGAGAGAATATCCCCGATGATGTCGGCGCCGAGCGCGGTGTCTTCCTTGAGGACCTTGACGTAGTAGGCGGTCTGTTCGCGCGCGGTGTAGGCGTTGATGTGGCCGCCCACATTCTCGATCTCCTCGGCGATGCCGGCGGCGGTGCGGCGTTCGGTGCCCTTGAAGGCCATGTGTTCGAGAAAGTGGGAGACGCCGTTTTCCTCCGCCGTCTCGTGGCGGGAGCCGGTGGCGACATAGGCGCCGAAGGACACGGTCTCGACGCGGTCCATCCGTTCGGTGACGACAGTCAGGCCGGAGGGCAGGCGAGTCACTTGGATGGGATCGGTCACGGGTGGGGGGACTCCTGGGGTACTTATTGTCCTCCAAATAGGTGGGGGGGCCGGGCGATGCAATCAGTGGAGCGTGTCGCTCAGCCAGAGGGCCATCGCCTGGGATGCTATGAACTGCATGGTATTGGGCGGCGCGCCCTACTACCTCGGCACAGTGGTTTCGACAGGTTGCCGGCGCGTTCGTCCCGGCCGCCCGAAGCCGCGACCGCTCGGTTTTGGTGAAGCGGATCGGCTTACTGTCGAAGGGCGGCTTTGGGACGATGCGGTGGGCCGACCCGACCGAGGACCCGGCGGCGGTGTTCATGGTCCACGTGCCGGGGGAGCAGCGCCGGCGCTGGCGTCCGGTGGTGAGT